>NZ_VPCH01000035.1:0-42367 GCF_013418285.1 Acinetobacter sp. YH12152 | reverse complement strand
GAGCGACAATTGATGTAATTCGAGAATACATCCAAAACCAAGAAAGACCCGACTGAAAAGGCGTGCTATCCATCTCCATCTAAATCACAGATTATAGATGGAGAATTCCGCACATTTAGTTAAAAAGTAATTATTCTGCCATTATTAAAACGAGAACAATGATGACGCAAATAATACCGTCGGACACTGCATTGACACATTTACCGCCTTGGCAACTGCGTGGCGATGCTTTTATTTTGAATTATTGGATCTCTCCGAGTTTTATCCAACAAGCGCAGATGTTCCGTTTAGCGACATCGCCTTTAGGTCGTGTGGTTCAGGTGTTATTGGTCCGATACCATGATTCACCTGTGGGCCCTTATGACGAATTGCTAATTTTAGATCACCCTTTATGGAGTAAGAAAAGGTTAAGTTCGATTCCTAAGATTTATGTTTCGACAGATATCTCTGTCATTCATGGTCAAAAACTCTGGGGTATTCCTAAAGAGTTGGCAAAGTTTGAATGGCAACAACATGACAATGAAGTGGTCTGTACTATAGAAGTTGAACAACACAAAATGCAGATCCGTTTAAAAAAATCACGTTCACAGCGTTCTTTCTATATTAATAGTCATCATATCCCTGCAGCGATGTTGCAAATCAGACAAGCGTGGGAAGGTAAGCGTTATCAATTTTCACCGAAGTTTCGTGGACGGCTCTCTAAACTGAAACAGGTAGAATGGCACAACACACAGGACATTTTTCCAAATTTTTCTGAAGCACGATTATTGCAAAGCTTTTATATCCCAGAATTTAGCCTCGTTTTTCCTGCTGCAAAAATCCAAGATAAATAACCCAATAAATAAAAACCCAGTGTTTCACGTGAAACACTGGGTTTACTTTATATAAAGGAATGATTAGCTACGTTTATCCCAAAATTTACGGAACTTCGTACTGATCTCGATCACGTATTTTTTAGCTCGGTGCGAAACCGGGGTTAAGTTAATAAAGCCATGGGTTTGATCGGTATATTCTTGATAAAACACTTTCACCCCTTGCTGACGGAGTTTATGCGAATAAATTTCACCTTCGTCATGTAAAACGTCATGCCCTGCTGTCACGATATACGCGGGTGCGATACCTGCCAATTTTCCATAGGTTGGTGAAATTAATGGATCATCTAAGGCCACTGCATGTTGTTCTGCATATAAAGCCGTTACGACATCAATATCTTTTTCAGTCAGAACTAGACCATCTTTATAAGCATAGAAAGATGGGTGGCGACTCTTGAAATCCACTACTGGGTAAATTAATAGTTGAGCTTGCGGGGCAAAAACTTTTTGAGCACTGCGCTGTGCAACCGCAGTAGCAATATTGCCGCCTGCACTATCCCCTGCCACCGCAATTCGATTTTTTAGAATTTTAAACTGACGACTATTTTGATAAGTCCAAGCCAATGCATCTTCACAACTTTGCATTAATTGAGCTGGGCTGGCTTCTGGTGTTAAAGGATAATCAATACTTAAAACTTGTGTTTTGGCATGCACAGCCAATAAACGACAAACTTCATCATGCGTGTCTAAACCACCCACCACAAAACCACCACCATGATAAAACACGATCATCGGTAATTTTTTATTTGGAGCAGGATGATAATGACGCGCAAACAGCGTTGCACTTTGTAAAGGTAGACGTATATCTTGCACTTGTTTCACAAAGGTCGGCTTGGTCTTGATCGACTCCATCTGTAAATCAAATAATTTACGAGACTTCACATAGTCTTCGGTCACAAAGCCTGACTTACCTTGCTTGAGTTGAGCCGCCATCATGCATTTCACCAGCGGATCTAATTCTGGAAAAATAAACGGATAATCGAGACGTTTTGCGAGGCTTTCTTTGGCAAAGTTAGGAAGACGATCAAGTAACCAAGCAGCCGTACCTTGGCCTTTATCTTTCATATTTTTAAGTGATTCATTCAATGCAAACATGCTCTATCCTTCGAATTATGCTCTTCATACTTTCTACATGATCTAGGTCAAATGTGACCATATTCACATATAAGTCTCAACATCGACATACATAGTACAGACCTAGTTAAGCTAATCTTCTTTTATAGAGTTGTCATTGACAATTTACCCAAGTTTTATGGGTTGATTATGCTAACCCATTCTCGATAAAGGATACTCACCATGGCTAAAAAGATCATCCTTCTGTCTTTTGCGACTGCTTTTTTGGCTGTAGGCTGCGTAGCATTCCCTGAAGATGGTTACTACGATGGACGTTATGACCGCCGTTATGATAATAATGATCGACGCTATGACAATCGTTATGATCGCCGTTATGACAGTCGTTATGAACAAGACCGCCGTACATGGGAACGTCAGCAACAACAACGTAATCGTTTAGAGCTCGAACGTAGAAAGCAGCAACTTGACCAGCGTAACTGGGAACAAAATCGTAAAAATCAACAAGAGTGGGATCGTCGTAAAAACGAACTCGAACGTCAACGTCTAGAACAACAGCGTAAATACTCTGAAGCTGAACGTCGTAAACGTGCTGAACAAGATCGTCAAAAAGTCAGCAAAGAGCGTCAGCGCTTAGAAGAACAGCGCCGTAAAGCCAGTCAAGATCGTAGAAAACAAATTGAGCAAGAGCGCAAAAAAAATATTCAAGATTTAAGAAAGGCATCAGATCAACAACGTAAAGCGGCTGAAGAACGTCGTCGCGCGTGGGAAAATCGCCGTTAATTGTTGTTTTTGCAGATCGGTTAAAAGTAAAAAGCTCATCTACATGATGGGCTTTTTTTTCGTTCACTAAAAATAGAAAAGGTAAAAAAAAGCAATAGAAAAGAAAATAGACAGAAGAGGCATCCTATCTTCTGTCTATTCTTGACTGCCTGTTGTTACAGGTCAGAGAGCATGAAACAATCTTATTGCTGAACTGTAGGTTGTGGTGCAGATTGAACTTCAGCACCTTGCGCTGATGGATCTGCTTGAACCACAGCACCCGATTGTTCTGTCGTAACAGATGCTTCAGTTGCAGATGTTACTTGTGCAGTTTCTGGAGATTCTACAGTTTCTTGAGAAGTACAACCTACCGCAGCTAAACCAAAACCTAAAACTGCGACAGTGAATAAACCAATTTTTTTCATCTTCATTATTTCCTTCATTGAATCATTAAAAGCAAAGCTCAACTTTGCCCGAGTCATAATGGAAAATAATTCTGTGAAGTTCCCACCTTCTAAGTTGTACTTTGTACGAGGCACGGTACAGCTTATGAAATGTTTTATTAATCAGGCAATTTTCTTTTATTTTTAGACTTTACATCATTTATTTAACTCAAGTCCTTTGTTTTTTATTAATAAAATAAATATAAATCGTTTTGAATAAGACCTAATTTCAGATTTTTAATACAACAAAGTCCAACAAAACTTGCAGCTCAGTTACTTAAGTGGCTGTTTTTATAAATTTCATGCAAAAAAAAGCCTGCTTATGAGAGAAGCAGGCCATGAAAAACACATTTGAAATAAATTAAGAAACTACAGCGATAGAATCTGAAACAAAGAATACTGTGCTGATCATTTTTTGTGAAATATTTAATAAAACTGATACTAAGAGTTTTTATGTATAAATATTAACCAGCATTTTTGAGGCAAAAAAAATGCTGATTCTTGGGAAATCAGCATGGAAAAGTGTTTCTAAAATCTAGAGGTAGTCACCATATCCCTCTCTCCAGTGGATATGGTCACTTCCGATAGATAAATTATGCAAATTTTCAGGTACAAAGAGAAACCGTTAAAATTTATGATAAAAATCTATAAATCCGATCAAAACATGATTATACATTCAAATCAATAATTTATATTTTTACAGAATATAATTTTGCAGTCGATATTTGGCTGAAAAACCGTTTTTTTGAATAAAAAACTGCATTTAATCGCTGACTTCGCTTGAATTTTTATCCCCCGCCCCGATTTCTTCTATTAATCATGAATTCAAAACGCATGGCAGTTACGCATCGATGTCGTTTGAACGCACAGCTATAAGGACTGAACATGTTTAAGAACCCATTTAAACGGAGTAAATCAATGGCGACTGAGCAAAACCAAGACGCTCAAGATCTTCAACAAGAGCAAGCAGAACAGCAAACTCAAGCTGAAAACGAGCAAGCTGAAGTTTCAGTTGAAGATTTACAAGCACAAATCACCAATTTAGAAGAAAGCTTAAAACTTGAAAAAGCACGTACTGCAAATGCCGTATATGAAGCGCAAAAAAGTGTAGAGCGTATTCAACGCGAATCTGAAAAACATAAAGATACTGTGCTGGAAAAATTTGCAAAACAATTGCTTGAGTCAGTTGATAACCTTGAACGCGCGATTGCTGCGGCAGGTGATGAAAAATCAGGTTTATCTGAAGGTGTAGAACTTACACTGAAATCATTGCTCAGCACTTTAGAAAAATTTGGTGTGGTTGCTGTGGATACTGCAAATGGTTTCAATGCAGATCTTCACCAAGCTGTGGGCATCGATCCAAATGCCAAATCGAATGAAATCGGGACAGTATTGCAAAAAGGCTATAGCTTAAACGGTCGTCTATTACGTCCAGCTATGGTTATGGTTGGTGCATAAACCCAAATTTTCTGAGACGAATTAAAAATTTTAACCAATATTACTTGAAAATTTTTGATTGGCTCTCATATCGGATAACAAGTAAATCCCTTTTTATTTCCCTTTGAGAAAGGGAAGAGTTTGGGAATAAAAGAATTTTAGAGGAAACATCCAAATGGCGAAAATCATTGGTATTGACTTAGGTACTACAAACTCTTGCGTAGCAGTACTTGAAGGCGACAAAGTAAAAGTAATCGACAACGCTGAAGGCGCTCGTACAACTCCATCTATTATTGCGTATAAAGATGGCGAGATCCTTGTCGGTCAATCTGCTAAACGTCAAGCAGTGACTAACCCTAAAAACACTTTATTTGCAATCAAACGTTTGATCGGTCGTAAGTACCAAGACCAAGCTGTGCAAAAAGATATCGGTCTTGTACCTTACAAAATCATCAAAGCTGACAATGGCGATGCTTGGGTTGATGTAAACGACAAGAAACTTGCACCACAACAAATCTCTGCTGAAATCTTGAAAAAGATGAAAAAAACAGCTGAAGACTACCTTGGTGAAACAGTAACTGAAGCGGTAATTACTGTTCCTGCGTACTTTAACGATGCTCAACGTCAAGCGACTAAAGATGCAGGTAAAATTGCTGGTTTAGATGTTAAACGTATCATCAACGAACCAACGGCTGCTGCACTTGCGTTCGGTATGGACAAAAAAGAAGGTGACCGTAAAGTTGCGGTTTACGACTTAGGTGGTGGTACTTTCGACGTATCAATCATTGAAATCGCTGACCTTGATGGCGACCAACAAATCGAAGTATTGTCTACAAACGGTGATACATTCCTTGGTGGTGAAGACTTCGATAATGCATTAATTGAATACTTGGTTGAAGAGTTCAAGAAAGAACAAAGCGTAAACTTGAAACAAGATCCGCTTGCACTTCAACGTTTAAAAGAAGCTGCTGAAAAAGCAAAAATCGAGCTTTCTTCTTCGAATGCAACAGAAATCAACCTTCCATACATCACAGCAGATGCGACTGGTCCTAAACACTTAGTGATCAACGTGACTCGCTCTAAACTTGAAGGTTTAGTTGCTGAATTGGTTGCTCGTACGATTGAGCCATGTAAGATTGCACTTAAAGATGCAGGTCTTTCAACCTCTGACATCTCTGACGTAATCTTGGTGGGTGGTCAGTCTCGTATGCCACTTGTACAACAAAAAGTACAAGAGTTCTTCGGCCGTGAGCCACGTAAAGACGTGAACCCAGATGAAGCTGTAGCGATGGGTGCTGCGATTCAAGGTGCAGTACTTTCAGGTGATAAAACTGACGTACTTCTTCTTGACGTAACTCCATTGACTCTTGGTATCGAAACAATGGGTGGCGTGTTAACAGCAATCATCGAGAAAAACACCACGATTCCTGCGAAGAAATCTCAAGTGTTCTCAACTGCTGCTGACAACCAACCTGCTGTAGACATTTCAGTTTACCAAGGTGAACGTAAAATGGCTCAACAAAACAAATTGTTAGGTAACTTCCAATTAGGCGATATCCCACCTGCTCCACGTGGTGTGCCACAAATTGAAGTATCTTTCGACATCAACGCTGATGGTATCTTGAAAGTATCTGCGAAAGACAAGAGCACTGGTAAAGAGCAATCAATTCAAATTAAAGCAAACTCAGGTTTGAGCGATGCTGAAATTGAAGCGATGATCAAAGATGCTGAAGCGAATGCTGAAGAAGACCGTAAATTTGAAGAATTAGCGAAAGCACGTAACGAAGCTGATGCACTTGTTTCTTCTGCCCAAAAAGCAGTAAAAGATCTTGGTGAACAGGTAACTGCTGATGAGAAATCTGCAATCGATGCTGCTGTAGCTGAGCTCGAAGCAGCGACTAAAGAAAACGATGTAGATGCAATCAAAGCGAAAACTGAAGCACTTCAAAACATCATTATGCCGATCACTCAACGTGCTTATGAAGCTGCACAAGGTCAAGGCGGTGCTGAAGGTTTTGATCCTAACGCTTTCCAAGGCGCTGAAGGTCAAGCTCAAAAAGCAGATGACGGCGTTGTAGATGCTGAGTTCACTGAAGTTAAAGATGACAAAAAATAATTTGCCGCTTTAACCGAGTTTTTCAAAGCTCAAAAAGACCGCGCGAAAGCGCGGTTTTTTTTGCAGATGATTTTATCTGCATCAGGCGATATTCAAATAACACACTAACGTTCAAACAGCCACATTCATCTCGACTCACCATCAATCTAAACTTAGATTTGCATAGCGCTAAATTTCAGTTAAATTAATGCAAAATAATCAAGTTTTGCGACGCTATGCGTTTGATTTTAATTATTGTTGTCATCGTTTTGAGTACTTGGTGGATCTATCAAACCAAGCAGCATCCTCAACTGAAATTTAATTCAATTTCAGATCGACTTTTACACCCTCTCGATACCCGATTGCGTTATCGGGTTGCTGATGTCGATCCGCGTTTTGGATTAAGCCAACAACAAGTCATTCAACTTAGCCAAGAGGCTGCAGAGATATGGCATAAAGGGACGCTCAAACCGTTATTTATCTATGACCCAGATGCACAACTGGCGATCCATCTCATTTATGATGATCGCCAAAAACAATACAACGCCTATAAGCAAGTCCAAAAGACCTTAGCCGCAGATAAAGCTCGTAATGATTTATATGCCGAGAACTTAGCAAATTCGAGAAAAGGTCTGGAGATGAATGAGCAACAGCTCCGATCAAAACAAGCCATGATCCGTGTGGAAATCGCACAGCTGTCGCAAGAACGTATGAGTTGGAGCCGAATCGAGCATGCGCAAGGCCCCAATATGCAACGCGTTGAAAGAGAACTTGCGCAAGTCAAAGCACAAGCGATGCAATTAGACCAAGAAATAGATCGATTTAATCAGCAAAATGATCAATTTAACCAACAAGTCTCAAGCTATAACCAGCAAATTGATCAATATAATGCAGGCGTGATACAAGCCAGTCAGCGCTTTCCTGCACGAGAGTTTCATAAAGGTGTCTTTATGGGCGATCAGATTCAGATTTATCAATTTGATGCGGATGATGATTTACGCCTCACCCTTGCCCATGAACTCGGACATGCTCTCGGCTTATCTCACCATAATGACCCTACTGCATTAATGTACCCAATCTTGGGCGCGCAACAATTAGAAAACTTTAAACTGATGCCAGCAGACCAAAGCTTACTGTATTATCGCTAGTGTGCCCTGAGCATAAAAAACCATACAATTTATAAGGATATTGTAGGATTCACCAACAAAAATCAGCATTTCATGTTATTGTTGATCTGCAATAATCCCCTTATATCAATGACATCTTCCGTGGAGAGCAATGTGAGTTACTACCATATCTTAATTGAAGTGAATGACCACATCAGCACGATTGAACAAACCCGTGATATTGAGCTTTTTGATATTACCGAAATTCAACCTTATCTCCATGCGGTACTTTTACCATTTTTTAATGAGCAATTAATTGAACTCGAAGACGAAAATCTTGAGTTTAAAGATGTCTTGCATTTACAAGTCAAACAAACCCTTTTGCCGATCCGTGACCTCATCGAAGAAGAACAACGCCTGCTTCCGAGTGATACCGATATCACCATTACGGCTTATGAAATTTTTAATAATTATCAATTGAGTCAAGACGTGACCACAGTGATTTTAGATCTGTTAGAAGCGCTAAAATTTGAAGCCTAATATCGATTTTAAACATTAAAAAAGCCCTCAAAATGAGGGCTTTTTTATGGCTCAATTCATCATCGTGATTAGATCGAGAATGAAGATCCACATCCACACGTGGTTGTCGCATTCGGGTTTTGTACCACAAAACGAGAACCCTCTAAACCTTCAATATAGTCGACTGTTGAACCAACTAAATATTGATAACTAAGTGAATCCACCAACATTTTCACGTCTTCATTGATAAATTCAGCATCATCTTCGTTTTGGCTTTCTGCAAAATTAAATCCATATGAGAAACCTGAACAACCACCACCAGTCACATATACACGTAACATGAGGTCTTGATTACCTTCACTGTCACGCAATTGGCGTACTTTATTGGCAGCATTGTCAGTCAGCACAAGTGCTTGAGCATTCATGATGGATTCCTCTGAGTCATTGGGGTGTCTTTAAAAAGAAAAGACCATATTTCAAGTATAACATACTCAATATATGGTCAGTCTTCACAGTTTAAAGTTAAATCAGAGTATTTTTCTCAAGATTCATTTAAAACTTATTTATAGTTTTCTTCCTGTAATGCGCATTCGAAGTTTTTAGGGTCTTGTTTACAGCGGAATTGCCATAATAGTTTCATCATTCGCTTGTCGTAGATACCACGTTTAGTCAAATCGATACGCGCTTCACGCATCATTTTTTGATAACCAGCTTTGTCTGCTGTTGGAACATCCATCCAATATTTGGCTGGAATTTCTGACTTCATTTTGCCTAATATCGTGAATGCACGCGGTAATTGTGTTTTGACCCAATCACGTGATTTTTGCCCATACCCCGCTGGGAATTTATCTGGGCGAATAATAATATTTCCCGTCACTTGTAAAATTGGATAATTAACAATTGCACCTTTACTACCTAAACCTTTATGTAACTCCAAGGGTTTAAACACCGCTGCAGGTGCACCAATAATATCCACCTGACCATTGTTAAATTTAGAGCCAAAATTGGTCACGTCAGCACTGACCGCTTGAGCCCCCACCTGTTGCACCATAATTTTCTGCGCTTCATCATAATCAAGCACCGCAATTTTTTTACCTGCTGCTTTAGCGACAGTATTGATACTACGGTCATTCACCAACAGGTAGGCATCACCTACAGGAATCACACCTACCACTTCATATTTACTATTGACCATGCTCTTTGCAAACGTTGGACTCGCAAGGCCTTGCATCACTTTAACCGCAAGTTTCAAATCTGGAATTGCACCAATCGCATCTAAAGAACCGGTAAAATTATTAAATTGACGACCACGCATACCTGTGACACTGATCCCATCACATTTACCGGCTTTAAAATCTTCCGCAATCACCGCTTCATTTTGACTGACGCGGAGCTCAATGTCTGCGCCCCAGTTTTTTGCCGCCAATTGGTAATCTCTCATCAGGGTAAAAACATCACCATTTTTACCCACCAAATCAAATACACACACCACTTGCTTTGCTTGAGCTACGCCATTCACCGCCATTAACGCAGCAGCAATACTCAATGCCTTTGTCCATTGTTTCATACTGACTTTCCTTGTTTTTTACTGTTTTTGTTTTAACCATTTTTTGATTTTTGGGTCATGCGGAGTATGATTAAATATACTCACAGCCCTCGATTTCAATTTAGATTACCTGAATATTTTGCTGACTCAATGGCGAAAATGACCTGTGCATTTGCGAAAAAAAGCCCGGATAAATCCAGGCTTTTTTCTTTAAATATCAGTTTATTCGCCGCTAAGTGAACATTCAAAATTGGCTTTATCGACAGAACAACGTGCCTTTTTCAATACTGACATCATGCCCGCATCATAAATGCCACGTTTCGTCATATCCATACGACCTTCACGCAATAATTTTTGATATTTGGTTTTATCTTCTGCACTTAAGTTAAGTTTATATTTCGCAGGAATACCCGCCTCTAAACGGTTAATCATCGCAATACTCTTCGGTAAATGTTTCACAAACCAATCACGAGATTTTTGACCAAAGCCTGCTGGGAACTGATCAGGACGAATAATAAAGTCCGCGGTCACTTGTAAAACTGGGAAGTTAAACATCGCACCATTGGTACCTAACCCCTTATAAATCTCTAATGGTTTGTAGGCATACGCAGGCGCACCCACCATATCGACCTGACCATTATTAAACTTCGCCACAAAGTTAGATACATCTGAAACCACAGCTTGAGCGCCGACACGTTGCACCATAATTTTTTGTGCTTCGTCATAGCCTAATACTGCAAACTTTTTACCTGCTGCTTTTTCAATTGAGTCAATTTTTTTGTCTTTGACAAAGATGAATGCTGAACCCAGTGGAGCAATACCCGCCACTTCGTATTTCTTACCACCTAGGTTGCTGACCATTTTTGCAGCATTACGTTGGTCTAATGCAAAGGTAATCGCACGTTGCGCAATTGCATTGCTCGGTGCGCCACCAAGCGCATCAATCGAACCTGCAAATTTATTGTATTGACGAGCACGCATTGCCGTCATAAATACGCCATCACATTTACCCGCTTTAAAATCATTGTCGGCTACTGCTTCATCTTGACGCGGAATTAAGTTAATTTCAGCACCCCAGCCTTTTGCTGCAAGCGCCCATTCCTGAGCCATTTGGTATGACTCACCTGACTTACCCAGTAAGTCAAATACACAGATATCTACTTTTGCTGCCTGAGCTGAACCAGCAAAGCCAATTGCAGCAAATGTAGCCAATGATAGGAGCGTTTTTTTCATTCTATTTTCCTTTCAAATCTTTTTATGGTTCAGAGGTGTCCTTACACAACGCCGATATTAAGCAAGTTAATTTAAAAAAAATAGAGCATTTACTCCATTTATTTATGTCATTTTGGCACATTCTGTTTTTTTGTGATTAATATCACTTTTTTATTTAAGGCAAAATTATAAATATAATCATCATGTTGTATGCAAAAAAGGCTTTTTGCATTTACAGCCTTTTTATGAAACTTTACAAAGAAATACAGAAAAAAGCTTATTCACCCGCCACTGAACACTCAAAATTGGTTCGCTCAATCGTACAACGTGCTTTTTTCAGTACCGTCATCATGGTGGAGTCGTAGATTCCTTGTTTGGTTAAATCCATCCGTCCTTCACGCAAAATTTTCTGATATTTCAACTGATCATCTTTGCTGAGATTCATCTTATATTTGGCAGGAATTTCAGCTTCCATGCGTTTTACCATGGCAAAACTTTTCGGTAATTGTTTAACGAACCATTGCCGAGAGGGTTCAGCAAAACCATCTGGGAATTTATTGTTACGAATAATCAGGTCTGCCGTGACATTCACCACAGGAAAATTCACCATCGCTCCAGTAGTGCCTAAGCCTTTTGAAATTTCGAGTGGCTTAAAGGCATAAGCCGGCGCAGCCACAATTTCAACTTCGGCCTGATTAAATTTGCGAATAAAATTGGAAATTTCCGACATGACTGGCACAGCGCCGACACGGTCGACCATCTCTTTTTGCGCATAGTCATAATGCAAAATGGCAAATTTTTTACCTTCAGCTTTTTCTAAATTATTGATATTGCGATCACGGACAAAAATATAGGCTGAACCAATTTGCCCAATCCCTGCCACTTCATAACTATCTTTACCTGAATTGGTAATCAGTCGCTTACTGTTCCGCTTATCTAAGACATAGGTAATGGCTTTTTGTGCGATGGTATTGTTCGGTACACCGCCAATGGCATCAATCGAACCAGCAAATTTGTTATACGCACGTGCCCGCATCGAGGTCATATAAAATGCGTCACATTTCCCTTCTTTAAAATCTTTATCGACTTTGGATTCATCTTGATATGAAATCAGTTGAACTTGTGCTCCCCATGCCTTACTGGCTAGAGACCACTCTTCCATTAGCTTATAAGATTCCCCTGCTTTTCCAAGTAAATCGAACACACAGACCTTCTGATTGGCATAGCTTTGTGCAGACATCACACCTGAAAGAAGCGATAAAATTAAAATTCCTTTTCTCATTTCTTATATTCCCAATATGTTTTATTAATCCATTTAAAACAACAACTTGAAATATTTTTTTAATACTAAAGCCAGTTCAATATACCTAAATACGTGGAATCTGTCACATTTTTTCAGATGGTTGCGATGCTTTGTTTTTTCTTTTGCAAAGCCATCCATTAGAATAGCCTCACATTCTTCTTGTTTAGTTAGTTCCATGATTCAGTTAGACCAACTTTCCATTCGTCGCGGTGGGCGTGTTTTATTTCAAAAAGCATCTATGCAATTGCATCCAGGCTGGAAAATCGGCTTAACCGGTGTAAATGGTGCGGGTAAATCGACTCTTTTTTCTGCACTTTTAGGTGGAATGGAATCTGATGGTGGTTCATTAACTCGTCCTGCGGTATGGACCGTCGCGCATATGGCGCAAGAAATCAAAGCACTCGATATGAAAGCGATTGATTTCGTTCTATCAGGCGATGAAGAATATTGGGATATACAACATAAACTTGAACATCCAGAGCAATTAGACAATGAAGCGTTGGCACACTTATATGGCCGATTTGATGAAATCCATGGCTATACAGCACCATCCAAAGCCTCACAGCTGATGGCTGGCCTGGGTTTCTTTGAACACCAGTCCCAGCTCAATGTTTCAAGCTTTTCAGGTGGTTGGCGTATGCGTTTAAACCTTGCGCGTACCCTGATGAGCCGTTCTGACCTTTTATTACTCGATGAACCAACCAACCACTTAGACTTAGATGCGATTTTGTGGTTAGAAGATTGGTTAAAAGCTTATGAAGGCACACTGATCTTGATTTCACATGACCGTGATTTCTTAGATGCGGTGACTGATCATATTTTACACATCGAAAATCAAGAGCTGACGCTTTACACCGGTAACTATTCAACCTTTGAACGCACCCGTTCTGAGCGCTTGGCACAACAACAACAAGCCTATGAAAAACAACTCGAAACTCGTGCGCATCTCCAAAAATTTATTGACCGTTTTAAAGCCAAAGCGACTAAAGCTAAGCAGGCTCAAAGCCGTATTAAACAATTAGAACGTATGCAGGAACTTTCTGCCGCGCATGTCGATACGCCATTTACCTTTAGTTTCCGTGAGCCAACCAAAATGAGCTCGCCGCTGTTACAAATGGAACATGTCGATATTGGCTATGGTGACAAACTGATTGCCACCAATGTGAATTTACAGATTACCCCAAACAGTCGCATTGGTTTACTCGGGATGAATGGTGCGGGTAAATCAACCTTAATTAAATCCTTGGTTGGTGACCTTCCCTTATTACAAGGGACGCGCAAAGCCTCGGAACTGTTAAATATTGGCTATTTTGCACAGCATCAAATGGATGCTCTAGATGGCAATGCCAGCCCAATGTTGCAATTATCTCGAATCGCTGACAAAAAAATCAGTGAAGCGGTATTACGTTCATTCTTAGGTAGCTTTGGTTTTAGTGGCGAACGCATGGATACGCCAAGTGAAGGATTTTCAGGCGGTGAACGAGCACGATTGGCTTTAGCTTTGATTGTTTGGCAGCGCCCCAATGTTTTAATTCTAGATGAACCGACCAACCATTTAGACCTTGATATGCGTCATGCGCTAACTATGGCATTACAAGACTTTGAAGGCGCTGTGGTTTTGGTTTCGCATGAACGTCAATTGATTGCCAGTGTTTGTGACGAATTATTATTGGTACATCATGGGAAATGTCGCGAATTTGATGGTGACCTCGTGGCTTATGCCGATTGGCTGCGTCAAGCACGGATCGACATGATGAAAAATAGTCAACAAGCCCCGACTCCCATCAAATCTCAAGTTGAAACTAAACCGACGATTTCCAAAGTCGATAAAGAAGCGCAACGTAAAGAAGCTGCACGTCAGCGTGAATTGACCCGCCCGATTCGTAAAAACATTGAAAAAAATGAAGCGCAAATCAGCAAAATTCAGCCACGCTTAAACGAAATCGAGGAATTATTAGCAGACAGTGCTTTATATGAAGCCAGTCGTAAAGATGACTTACTCAAACTAATGAATGAGCAAACAGAATTAAAAGCCAAACTTGAATCTGTCGAAGAGCAAATGCTTGAATTAATGATGGAATTAGAAGAAATGGAAAGTAGTTTTGAAGCTTAATTTAAAAAGCAAAACCCTAGATTTGCATTATTAAGAAAACCTAACTTAAGCTCAAAAAATCAATCGCCGTGAAATTTAAATGTTCCACGGCGATTTTTTATTTAAACTTCACAATAATAATCGCACTATAAATCTAAAAAATATTTAAAAAATCGAATGTTCATATCCAACTGGTTATTGCATCGTTAAGGCATTTCTATTCGGAAAGAATCTAAAAATTCAGCGATCGCTTTTACCCTAATTTTGTAAATGAATTCAAAAAAATATACTTCACATCAAACTCATTACCACAGTTATCCACAAAAGCCATTTTTAAATTCAAATCTTAGTTTTAAATTCATTTTTTATTTTTTAAATTCAAAATATCGAACCACCTTTTTTATGGATAAATATTTTTAAATGATGTTATCCACAATTATAAATGACTTTGATGTTGAACACTATTAAATGTGAAAATTCACAAAACTTATCCACATTTATAAGATGGATGCATTTTATCTCCACTGACTACATCAATTTAAACTTTTTATTGTTTAAGATAAGGCAGAAGGATGGACTTTTTTTGCCTTTAAAAAGCGTAATTCTTGTATTTTCCAGGTTTGATCAAAATGCCAGATTTCCTGTATTTGCTGCTGTGTTTCAGCTAAACCAATTAAAATTTTGCACTCAGTTTGGTCACGATTAAACTCATATTCTTCAAATTCTACGTCTGGTTTTTGTGGTTTCCAAACCCCATTTTTCACTGCATGTGCAATACGTTCATAGCGGATATAATTACTTTCGACACGCCCGTCTTGCTCATAAACCACCTTAAAGTGCTCATCTTCGTATTCGGCAAGAACGGTATAATTTCCGGTAAAAAATGCATTTACCCAGATGTCACGAATGTGTTCAAGTTGATTGTCCATCATATATAGACCTCTTATTTTTAGCTGCTAAGTTCAATTTGATTTGAGCTTAGCATCAGAATAAGTCAATTTTATAAAACACAAATTGGCGATTTAATATTCAATTTTATTTAAGATAGCACAAAAAAAAGCACTCCGAAGAGTGCTTTTTTAAATGATTCTGTAATCAGAATTTAGGCATCAATATCCGCATTTAACGCATTTTCTTCAATGAAAGCACGACGTGGTTCCACATCATCACCCATCAAACAAGAGAACATACGATCAGCTTCAATCGCATCCTGTACCGTTACTTGCAGCATGTTACGGTTCTCAGGATCCATTGTGGTTTCCCAAAGCTGTTCAGCATTCATCTCACCCAAACCTTTATAGCGCTGAATCATCATGCCACGGCGTGAGTCTTGTAGGATGTTTTGCCAAACCCGATGGAAGCTATTTACTGGAATTTTGCGCTCACCTTTTTGTAGGTAAGCACCTTCTTCCAATAAGGTGAACCAACTCTTCGAATTTTTGAGTAAACGTGCATATTCACCTGAACCCAATAGACCTGAATCTAACAAGTATTGGTGCGGTAAGTTATGAACATAGATGGTAATACGCGGGAAATAGGTCGCTGACTTATTGCCTTCGGTATCTTCATGCTCAAAAGTTTCTAAGCTTAATTCAGGACGTAAGCTAGGTTGAGTTTTCTCAATATTGGCACGTAGTTGCTCACCCCAAGTCTGTACATAGTCTTGGTTATTTGCGTGATCTAACTTAAAGCCTTCTACTGCCAATAAACCATCCAACACACTTGCAGGATAACGTACAGTCAGACGATGCAAGCTCTTTTGAGAGGTTTGATAATCCGCAATCACACCCGCTAAAGCCTCACCACGAATGGCTGGTGCTTCTGCACTGATGTGTAATTCAAGCTCATCAATTGCATTTGAAATCAGGTAAGTCTCAAGCGCATCATTATCTTTGATGTACTGTTCTTGCTTGCCTTTTTTCAGCTTATACAACGGTGGCTGTGCAATATAAATATATCCACGTTCCACAAGTTCTGGCATTTGACGGAAGAAGAAGGTCAACAGTAGCGTACGAATGTGCGAACCATCGACGTCGGCATCGGTCATGATGATGATTTTGTGATAACGCAGTTTATCTGGGTTATATTCCTCACGGCCAATACCACAACCCAAAGCAGTAATCAGTGTTCCCACTTCTTGTGAAGAAATCATCTTGTCAAAACGTGCACGTTCCACGTTGAGGATTTTACCTTTCAGCGGCAAAATCGCTTGCATCTTACGGTTACGGCCCTGTTTTGCAGAACCGCCCGCAGAGTCACCTTCGACTAAGTAAAGTTCAGACAATGCAGGATCTTTTTCCTGACAATCGGCCAATTTACCTGGCAGGCCTGCAATATCAAGCGCACTCTTACGACGAGTCATTTCACGTGCTTTACGTGCTGCATCACGCGCACGTGCTGCATCAATAATCTTGCCTGCAATCGATTTAGCGGCTTGTGGGTTCTCTAAAAGATATTCAGCAAATGATTTATTCATCGCTTGCTCAACCGCAGTTTTCACTTCGCTCGACACCAATTTTTCTTTGGTTTGCGAAGAGAATTTTGGATCAGGCACTTTCACCGAAACAATCGCAGTTAAACCTTCACGTGCATCATCACCAGAAACTGCTACTTTCTCTTTTTTGAGTAAGTTTTCGCTTTCCATGTAGCTGTTTAAGCCACGAGTTAATGCAGCACGGAAACCCGCTAAATGCGTGCCACCATCTTTTTGTGGAATGTTGTTGGTAAAGCAACGAACATTTTCCTGATAAGAATCATTCCACTGCAATGCAACTTCTACACCAATGCCATTATCCGCTTGAGTAGTAAAGTGGAAGATATCATTCAGATGGGTTTTGCCTTGGTTAATATATTTTACAAACTCAGACAAACCACCTTCATAGTCATAAACGTGCTCTAAATTGATACGTTCGTCACGTAGCACAATTCTCACACCTGCATTCAAGAAAGATAATTCACGTAAACGACGCGCCAAAATATCGACATTAAAAATCGTTTGACTGAAGGTTTCAGCACTTGGCCAGAAACGTATACGTGTACCTGTACGATCTGTCTCACCCACCACCTTTAATGGATACACGGAATCACCGTGTTTATATTCTTGCTGGTGGATTTGACCCGCACGATGAATAGTTAATTCGAGCTTGCTTGAAAGCGCATTCACCACGGATACGCCTACACCATGTAGACCGCCTGAAACTTTATAGCTGTTATCATCAAATTTACCGCCCGCATGCAGAATCGTTAAAATCACTTCTGCTGCAGAAACACCTTCTTCTGGGTGAATGTCGGTAGGAATACCACGACCGTTATCCGATACGCTTACAGATTCATCTTCATGAATGGTGACTTGAATTTCGTCACAATGACCTGCCAACGCTTCATCAATTGAGTTATCGACAACTTCAAACACCATGTGGTGTAGGCCAGTACCATCGTCAGTATCACCAATATACATGCCCGGACGCTTACGTACAGCGTCTAGACCACGTAATACTTTGATGCTAGAGGAATCATAAGCTTTTTCTATGGTTTGTTCTGTTTGAGAAGCAGCTTGATCTTCTGAACTCATGGTTTCTCCCTAGTGAAAAATAGGTCTATCCAAAGGTGGTATTTCATTGCACAACAGCCTGCACCGTACCATTTTCAACTTTGAATAATTGATAAGAAATAGATAAATCATGTAAGTGTTTTTGCACTGAATCATGGTCTAAAGTGGTAATAAAAACTTGACTACCAAGATGGCTTAAACGCTCAATTAAACGCTGTTGTGCGGTTAAATCTAATTCTGCTGTCAGATCATCTAATAATACCACAGTTTCCTTATTACAAGCATGTAGCATTGCAATCTGTGACAGTTTTAACGCCATGATCAATAACTTTTTTTGCCCACGAGAGAGCACAACATCTGCATCACCCATAGCGGTTTTCAACCTTAAATCTGCACGGTGCGGACCATACTCAGTATAGCCACGTTCGCAGTCTTTAAAGTGCTGATTGGTCAGATCATTCAGCAGTCCTGTTTCAGCATGAAAGCCTGCACTATATTCCAATGTCACTGTTAAATGCGGCAATAATGCTTGGAGATCTTGTTGGAAATATCGCGTCCACTGTTCCACCACATTACTGCGCAGACTATGTAATATCTCACCATAATCACTGAGCATTTTGTTCCACGGTTCTAGGTCAGACAAACTCAAATGACGTCGTGATTTCAGCAAACTATTCCGCTGTTTTAATGCCCGCGCATAATATTGCCATGCATGGTAAAACTCCGGTTCCACGTGGAACATCAACCAATCTAAAAGTTGACGTCGTGGCTTCGCACCATGATCAATAATATCGGTACTTTGTGGGTCGATGAGTTGTAGTGGTAAAATCTTAGCCAACTGCCCTTGTGTCCCCACAAGGTCGCCATTGACTTTAATCACTTGCTCGCCCGACTGCATTTTTTGCATACCAATGCGGTCTGTTGCAGACTGCGCAAAGACAACAGCGTCAGGGCTATTATTTTGAATATAGTTTTTCGGAATATGGGTTCGAAAAGAACGGCCGGTTGCCAGCAAATGTACTGCTTCTAATACAGAAGTTTTGCCAGAACCATTTTGCCCATAAAAGACATTAAACGGCTGCAACCCAGAGAGTGCAACCGTCTTTAAATTTCGAACACGTTCTACATGTAAACGCGTGATATGCATAATAATTGAGACGTCAGTCCGAATTAAACACGCATTGGCATCACAACATAGGTTTGATCTTGTTGCTGTGGATCTTGTACCAATACCGACTGGTTCGCTTCTGTCATGGTCATTGCAACATCATCACCATCCAATACATTCAGAACTTCCAATAAGTACTGTGCATTAAACGACATTTCCATCGGTGCATCTACATATTGAATCGCAAGATCTTCGATCGCTTCATCTTGCTCAGGGTTATTGGCACGAAGTTGTAAAGTGTCCGCATCAAACTTCAAGAATACGCCGCGCAATTTTTCATTACTTAAAATCGCTACACGTTGTAGTGATTGTTTAAATACATCATGTGCAATGCGCACGTTTTTATCGCCACCACGTGGAATCACACGGCGGTAGTCAGGGAATTTACCATCAATCAATTTTGTGGTGAAACGTACGGTAATATCACCCTGCTCTTTATCACGGCTGGCAATGGTAATTGTTACATTTAATAATTCACGACCAATCAACAACGATAATTGCTCATCTTCAACACTCAATAAACGCTGCAATTCACCTACGGCTTTACGTGGAACAATCGCTTGCATTGCTTGTGTCGCATTCGAGCTTGCCGCTGTTTCACACATCGCCAAACGGTGACCATCGGTCGTTACTGCACGCAATTGATTTTCATCAATTTCAAGCAAAGTACCCGTCAAATAAAAACGTACATCTTGAACCGCCATGGCAAAAGATGTTTTTTCAAATAAACGCTTTAACTCACGCTGAGTCACACCAACTTGAGTGCCGTGAGTATTTTCAGTGGTTAATAATGGATAGTCTTCAGCAGGCAAAGTACCCAATACAAAACGACTGTTTCCAGATTTTAAAATACAACGTTGGTCTTCAGTAATTTGCAAATCAATCAATGCCGCTGACGGTAATGATTTACAGATATCCATCAGTTTACGCGCAGGAACTGTCGTCACCCCTGCTTGTAAACATGCACCTTCAGTAAGTGGTGTACTTGCAACCAGTTCAACTTCAAGATCTGAACCGGTAATGGTCAAAGCTTGCTCTGTTACCTGTACTTTTACATTAGATAAAATATTTAAGGTATGGCGACGCTCAACCGCTCCTACGACATGTGATAGAACATTCAGTAAGCTTTCTTTCGCGATTTTTAAACGCACAATACATTCCTCTAAAAACTGAAGACAGACAAAATTAATTAATTTTTTAGCAGTGTACTATGCGGCAGAATATACCGCATTGCAAGAACAGAATTTGAACAAAAAGACTTAACTTTGCAGCAGACGTTGCAAGTTTTTATAGTCCTCATTGAAGATTGGATCTTCTTCTCGCAGGCTTTGTACTTTTTCACACGCATGCATCACCGTACTGTGATCACGATTACCAAAAGCCATACCAATTTCAGGGAAACTATCCCCTGTCAGCTCACGTGCTAGCCCCATAGCCAACTGACGTGGACGTGCATAAATGCGTGTACGTTTTGGACCAACCAATTCTTTCAGTGGAATACGGAAATATTCACTCACCACACGCTGAATATTTTCAGTACTAATGGTGCGCGCACGAATCGCCAACACATCTTTTAACGATTCACGCACTACATCTAGATCGATTGGGGTACCTTTAAAACGAGAAATGGCTACAACTTTATTCAGCGCACCTTCTAGTTCACGAACATTGGCAACCACCTGTTGAGCAATAAACAGCGCACAATTACGTGGAAGTTCCACGCCATTGCTTTCCGCTTTTTTCAGTAAAATTTCAATACGAGTTTCGATATCTGGTGGTTCCACACCCACCGATAAGCCCCACGAAAAACGTGAAACCAAACGTGGATCCAACTCAGTCAGTTCTTTTGGATAACGATCCGAAGTTAAAATGATTTGCTTAGATTCATCTAATAACGCGTTGAAGGTATAGAAAAACTCAACCAAGCTGGCCTCTTTACCCGCCAACAAATGAATATCATCCACCAATAACAAATCTAGCGAACGACAATTTTTCTTAAATTCTTCGACCTTACCTTGCTGTAACGAGCTCACAAAGTCTTGTACAAAACTTTCAGCCGTCATGTACATCACACGTGCATTCGGCTTCGCTTGTAATAATGCATTACCTACGGCTTGCATTAAATGGGTTTTACCTAAACCAGTCGGTCCATATAAAAATAACGGGTTATGCTGTGAAGCACCGGGCTGCGTCAAAACTTTACGACAGGTTTCTGCCGCCATCTGATTGGAACGGCCTTCAACAAACAAGGAAAAGGTAAATAATGGGTTAAGCTGACGCTTACGGTTATTTTTTGAAGACGTCTCTTCTTTTTCTTTTTTAGGACGATTCGGTGCAGACACTTGCGGCGTTGACTCTAATGCTGCGGTGGTTGTTGCAGGTTGTTCAGCTGCAGATAAAATTGCACCAGGCCGTGAATCAACCAAAATCTCGACTTTACGTACCCGACCTTCAGACAACTGTTCCGCTAAAATAGAGATCAGTTCTAAATGGTGCTCTTGAATATAGCGTGTCCAATACGGATTCGGTGCATAGAGTTTTAAAGTATCACCTGCATCTTCTGCCACTAGTGGGCGTATCCACATTGTATAGACATTTCCTGAAAGCTCTTGTCGCAAGCGAGTTAAGCAGTCTGTCCAAAGCATGTGAAACCCCTATTTCAGTCCATTGTACGAAAAAAATAATTCAACCCCGCCTAAGCGGGCAGCCATTCTAACCATCTTATCCACATCTGTCATGAACAAATCAGTCGAAATCGATCAAAAAAACGCAAATTGAGTTTAAATTTAAATTTAAATCACGTGTGGATAAGTTTATCCGCAAGCTGTGGATAAATTGTAGCACAAAGTTATCCACAAACTATCAAAATTATAAAAACATCGTTATCCACAATTTAATTATTTGTTTTTTAAATCTAAAAATGCGTTTTCCACAGAAAATATCAACACTAATAGTAATAAATTTAAATTTTAAAATTTGAATTTATTTATAAGATCGACCCATTCTGGGGATAACTTGATGGTTGGTTTAAATTCAAATTTAAATTCATAAAAACCAATTCACAAATTTGGGATTGTGGATAAATCTGTGAGTAAACTTGAAGATAACTTAAATAATTAACATATACAATGATTTAGTTTGTGAGTATTTTAATTTAAACCTTTATAACTGATTTCTAATCCTTATATTATCTTGATATATCACAGCCTAGATTTTGAAAGAAAGCGTGTTTTTCATTGACAGCTCAAGCAATGAGCACTAAAATCGCGAACCTTTACTGAAAGATCATTTTTGGAGTTTCGATATGAAACGTACTTTCCAACCTTCTGAGTTGAAACGTAAACGCGTTCATGGTTTCCGTGCTCGCATGGCTACTAAAGCTGGCCGTCAAGTATTAGCGCGTCGTCGTGCGAAAGGTCGTCACAGCTTAACTGTTTAATTTCAGTTAAGACTGTCAAGACTTGGGTGTTATGACAACACTTTACGGCTTTAGCACAGATGTGCGAATACACTGTGCTGCCGATTATAAAAGTGTGTTCGATGGTGCGCTTTTTAAAGTGCATCAACCCCATTTCTTATTTCTAGCAAAAATCTCCGAACAGCCGAATAGCCGTTTGGGTATTGTTGTTGCTAAGAAAAAAGTGCGCCGCGCACATGAAAGAAATCGAGTAAAGCGACTTGCACGCGAAAGTTTTCGCCTGCATCAACAGCAGTCTAATGTATTAGATATTGTCGTTATGCCAAAAATGGGCATAGAGGCGGTACCGAATGCAGAGTTGCATCAGCAATTACAATTTGCTTGGCAAAAATTGCAGCGCCTTGCAAATAAGCATAAAAAAATAGCTACCTCCCCACAAGCGTAGAGATGACCAATGGTTCGTTTACTGCATTGGCTCATTCGTTTCTATCAGATTGCGATTAGTCCTTTATTGGGACCACGCTGTCGTTATATTCCAACATGTTCTCAATATTCTTTGGAAGCAGTCCATCAACATGGTGCTGTACGTGGAGTGTGTCTAGCTGTTCAGCGTATTTGCCGTTGTCATCCTTGGGGCGGTTCAGGCTATGATCCTGTTCCATCAAAAGCAATTCGTTTTATTTCATTTCAGCAAATAGATTCTCAAACGCTTCACGTTGCTGTACCCTTTCGTGAACGTTTATTGAACCAAAATCACTCTAACCACTTGGGGTAATACCTATGCAACAATGGGCCAGGATTGCAATTCTAGGGGCCATGTTTGTTGTCGCATATTTGCTCATTTTGGCTTGGCAGAAAGATTATGGAAATGCGGAACAAAAACCTCAGCAAAATGCTGCGGTGGTAACGCATGAAGTATCTGCCGATTTACCAAATGGCCAGACAGCTACGGCTGCTACTGATGTGCCGCAAGCAAATAATGCTGCTACACAACAAACAACAGATGCCACTGCACCTGTTAGTCAACAGTTAATTTCAGTACAAACTGACCTTTACCATCTTTGGATTAATCCAAAGGGTGGCGATATTGTTCGTATTGAATTACTCAATCATGACAAAAATAAAGACAGCGATGAACCGTTTGTAATGCTTGAAAGCGATACAAAACGGACTTATGTTGCTCAGTCTGGCTTAATTGGTCTTAATGGCCCTGACAGCAATCCGAAAGGACGTCCGACCTATGAGATTGAAAAATCTTCATATACGTTAAATGACGCAAAAGCTGTGAAGGGTAAAGATGGCCAAACAGCAAAAGTTTTGTCAGTACCAATGGTTTATAAAACAGCAGATGGTGTAGAGGTTATTAAAACCTTTAACTTCACTGAAGGTGAATACCCTGTTGTTGTGAATCATAAAATCGTGAACCGCAGTGCTCAGAACTGGCAAGGTCAGATGTTTGGTCAGCTTAAACGCGACAACTCTGAAGATCCAGGTAAATCTGATCAAGGTATTTTCACTTTAGGTACATTCCTTGGTGGTGCATGGGGTACGCCTGAAGAACATTACAACAAACTTAAATTTGCCAACTTCAATGAAGAAAAATTGAATGTTGAAGCAACTGGCGGTTGGGTTGCAATGGTTCAGCATTACTTCGTGAGTGCGTGGATTCCTGGACAGATCAAATTAACGCAAGCCAATGGTCAGCCTTATGCTGCGAAACTTGAGTCACGTAAATCTACTGATGATATGAACATTATTCAGTTCACTTCACCTGCAATCAATGTTCCTGCAGGAACTGTGGCAGAAGTAGATGCAACGTTCTATTCAGGTCCAAAAATCCAATCTGAATTAAAAGAATTGGCGGTTGGTTTAAACCAAACTGTAGACTACGGTTGGTTGTGGCCTATTGCGAAATTATTGTTTGTCGGTCTTGAGTTTTTCCACGGTTTAGTGGGTAACTGGGGTTGGTCAATTATTCTATTGACGATTCTGGTGAAACTGATCTTATGGCCATTGTCGTCGAAGAGCTACCGCTCTATGGCGAAAATGCGTGTGATTGCACCTGAAATGCAACGCATGAAAGAAGAATTCGGTGAAGACCGTATGCGCTTCTCGCAAGAAATGATGGCATTGTATAAACGTGAACAAGTGAATCCACTGTCGGGTTGCTTGCCGTTATTGCTCCAAATGCCGATCTTCCTTGCTTTGTACTGGGTATTGATGGAGTCTGTTGAACTACGTCATGCGCCGTGGTTAGGTTGGATTCAAGATTTATCTGCGATGGATCCATGGTTTATTTTGCCGCTATTAATGGGCTTGACCATGTTCATTCAGCAAAGTTTGAACCCACAACCGGCTGATCCAATGCAGGCGAAAGTCTTCAAAATCATGCCAGTGATCTTTACGGTATTTATGTTGTTCTTCCCTGCGGGCCTTGTGCTTTACTGGATCTGTAACAACAGTATTACTATTCTTCAACAAGGTTTGATTAACAAATCAGTTGAAAAAGACCGTTTAAAACGTGAAGCGGCTGACTCAGCAAACTAAGCATTGCTGATGGGCTGAATAAATCCGCTTAAGATGGTAATCTTAGGCGGATTTTTCTTTATCTGTCGTTTGAAAATTTTTAGGTGAATTTTATGTTAAACCGAACCACCATCGCAGCAATTGCCACACCGCCGGGTCGTGGTGGTGTCGGCGTGATTCGCCTGTCTGGTCCCAAATCTTATGCCATTGCAGAAGCATTAACGCAGCAATCCCTACCTCAAGCTCGTTTTGCTGGTTTCCGTAAGTTTTATGATGCATCGAATGAAATCATGGATGAAGGTTTGGTGATTTGCTTTCCAAATCCGTACTCTTTTACGGGCGAGGATGTGGTGGAGCTTCAAGGTCATGGCGGCCCCGTTATTCAAAATGCATTATTGGCACGGTTACTTGAATTGGGTGCTATTGCTGCAAAAGCGGGCGAATTTTCAATGCGCGCCTTTGAAAATGGCAAAATGGACTTGGTGCAAGCCGAGGCGATTGCCGACCTGATTGATGCCACCTCACAAGCAGCGGCACGTTCTGCGGTACGTTCATTACAAGGTGCCTTTTCGAGCAAGGTTAATACGGTGCTAGAAAAACTTATCCATTTGCGTTTGCATGTGGAAGCAGCGATTGATTTTCCTGAAGAAGAAATCGACTTTTTGGCGGATGGTAAGATTTTGGGCTTATTGGATGAAGTGGCAAGCTCGGTCCATGCTGTACAGCAGTCTGCTCGTCAAGGTCAGTTACTACGTGAGGGTTTACAAGTGGTGATTGCCGGTAAACCTAATGCAGGTAAGTCATCTCTACTCAATGCTTTGGCGGGTGTGGAACGTGCGATTGTGACGGATATTGCAGGTACGACACGTGATGTTTTACATGAAAAAATAAGCCTCAATGGTTTGCTGATTACTTTGACCGATACCGCTGGTTTACGTGAAACCGGTGATATCGTCGAAAAAGAAGGGATTCGCCGCGCAATTAAAGAAATTGAGCAAGCTGACTTGTTACTTTTGGTCTATGACTTAAGTCAGGGCGAAGATCCACTGCAATTGGCTCAAGCGTACTTCGCGGATCATATTGAACCGAAGCGTTTGATGCTGATTGGTAATAAATGCGATTTGACGGGATCTACCGCAGAAATTACCGATTTAAACGGTTTTCGACATATTCGTGTTTCGGCTAAACAAGAAACCGGCGTTCAAGCGCTTATTGATGCGATTACAGCGCATGCAGGCTTTCAACCAGAGGAAGATACCTTTATTGCTCGAACACGTCATTTAGATGCAATGAAGCGCACTCAGCGCTATCTTGCAGAAGCACGTGAGCAGTTGGTGGTTTATCATGCGGGTGAGTTGGTAGCCGAGTCTCTACGTTTGGCGCAAAATGCCTTAGGTGAAATTACGGGTGATTTCAGTGCAGATGATTTACTCGGGAAGATTTTTGGATCGTTCTGTATCGGAAAGTAATAAAACGATTGAGCTCCTCATTTCACCTATGGATAGATCCATCCAAAGCACGATGTTCGAAAACATCGTGCTTTTTTTACATCGTTTAGCGAGGGTTTGAGCCCAAAATGATTTTAAAGATCGTTCTCAGCACATCTTTCATTTTCATCCCATAAAAAGGATTGATTGCTGCTCTTTTCGATGCGGCTTCAACTTTGACTTTGAGTGTTGCATAGTCTGGAAATTGTTGCTGTTGCGAAGATTTTTCGACCGCTGACAAAATATCAATTAAAAAAGCACGATTGATTTTTGAACTTAATGGAATGGATTGATACCACTGTTTTTCAAAGCGACGATCTAAAAAGATATCGGGAATTTCGGGGCTAGTGGCATAAAACATGGCTTTGGTGCGCATACATTTGCTGCATTGACCACAATTTTTAGGTCGAGCCGTATAGTTCACACAGATCGACAGGGTTTGTAAATCTAAGTTCGATTGGCTTAAAAATGCGGTTTTTTGTGATCGCGTGACATCATCGTCGAGGGTGATTAAGACCCCAGATCGGTTCTTCATCAATCGGTTGGATGCCGTATTTGAGCCATAGGGATGAACGAATAATTGTTGATCTAAACGGTAATCGGCTGAAATTCGATATTGCTGGTAATGTTCAAAAATCGAAGCGCAGGAAAACAGCGAAAAGATATGTGTGACATGCGAACCTTTAGGGTTACAGCCATATTTACTGTACAGCGCGTAAGCATCAGTTTTTACCACGCGACTTTGCTTAAAAACTTGGCTTCTAAAACTATGGGTCTGATCCATTAAGGCCTGAAATTTTTCATGGTCATCAAATTTATAATCCATTCCATGCACAGTGAGACAATCAGAGTCTTGTCCATTTTCAAGAAAAGCTTTGTATGTACTATATGTGGAGTCAATCCCACCGCTAAAAAAGCTTAAATTTTGAGTGGGTTGGTTTGCTGGTGGTGTTTGAATGATTGATGCAGCACTGAGCATGACTGGTTGATATAAATCAGGTAACCAAGCGGCCCAGACCGTTGAAACCTCACGTGCGGAGTGGAGGGTTTGTATTGAAATAGGTCCTTCTACATGCAGCGGGATGCCAAGGCGCATAGCAATGGGTAAAAAGCCCCAAACGATAAAATCATAGGTTTCTAATTGCGGTAAGGATTCAAAGGGTAAAATATAGTGAATATTCCCGTATTCGCAGTTGGCGATGATTTGATTTTCTGCAGTGTTAATTTGACATTGAATTTTTAGCATTTTTTAAAATTTTTGAATCACATCACACAAGATCTTAATTTAATTTGATTGATTTTTATAGGGTTTCTTAATTGTTTTTGGGTTTAAGAAGCACCCAATACAAGATGCTTCTTGAATAAGTTTAGTGGTTAATTGGTGTTCAGACTGCGGTGCCAAAGCAATAAGCCGATACACAATAAACCTACGCCAATACAAAAACCTAAAACACCGACCATCAAGCCAAAATGATCAGATAAATAACCGGCCGCAATAATTGGAATAATGGTGCCTAGATATCCAATAAATAAATAGGTCGAGATCACCGCAGCACGGTTTTGATTGTTGGTCATTTGATGAACTAAGCCAAATGCGCCTAAAAGCCCCAGACCATGACCGACACCCACTAAAATATCGCTAATAAAAAACAATGCACTCCAGTGTTGGGTCATACATAGGGCAAGAAGTGCATAGCTCAGTATTAACACCATTAAGCCGGCATTGACACATTTTTCAGAAGGAATCGATTTCGCCATAAATTGCACGACAGCGGAAACCAGCAAGATACTTGCAATGGCACTACCACTGACCAAAGGGCCATGCCATGGGATCGCATCTTTGACGAAAGAGGGTGCGAGTGATGCAAATAAGCTGAAGGAGCCAAAGGCACAAAAGGCAGTCAGTCCAGCGATATAAAATCGTGAATGATCACGCTTTTCAGGCAATTCCAAATGTGGTGCCACTGAAAAAGGCTGTGGCTCAAAATTCGGTGTGCGAATAAAAAATAACCCCATTAAACACGCCAACCCCCCAAAGATCACAGGGATATAAGGGGTGACTAAAGGCTGTTCCGAAAATTGGGCAATCACTCCACCAATAAATGGGCCAAGACCAAAACCAATCACGGTAATGATTGAACTCCACTGTGGAGCATATTTTTATGCGGTTCAGGAATGGTATAGACCAAACCAAGCATGGCTGAGGTGCTGATTAAACCCGAGGCAATCCCGATAATAAAGCGCCCGATAGATAACCACAGCGCATTACTGGCAAACACCGACAAGCTTAAACCTAAGATAATGCACGCCATACCGATTTGCAGGGTTCTTAAAAAACCAAAACTATTACTGGTACGACCTAAAAACAGCAAGGTCGCTAGGCAACCAAACATGTAGGCAACAAAGATATAGGTGATATGACTCGGCAGCAGTCCCCAAAGTTGTTGATAAATGGGATACAGAGGACTAGCTAGCGCTGTACCAATAGTGCCCATACAGAGTGCAAGGCTCACCATGATAAACGGTCGCCAAGAGGGAGATGTGGTCATTTTAAAGTCGCAGAGGTACAGTCAATAGGGTCAATATTGTGCTGTATGAGAAAGACGGAAATATGGGCTCAGTTTAATGCCGATTTTTTTCCATGGTCAAATCGCAGTTGTAACTTTATCCATAGCGTTTAAGCAGTTTTACAAATTCTTCCAGTTCTGCTTCATTGATTTCAGCATCTTGAGGTAATACATGATGGCGTAAATGTGCTTCGATTAATTCATTCATTAATCCATTTACAGCACCTTTGATGGCCGCAACCTGTTGTAAAACCTCGATACACCCTGCTTCGGGTTGCTGTAAAGCCAGTTCAACCGCATTGACCTGACCTTGTAGGCGTTTAACCCGATTTAAAATCTTTTTGTCCTGATGTAAATGACTCAACACTTTCTCCCGAAAATAAATATACTATGGGGGGGTATATTTAAGCATAGAACCTAATGAAAACTTCCCCATCCATCCGAATTCATCATCATCAATTTGATGAGGGTAATCCACTCGCACAAAAACGGATCTTAATTGCCACTATTTTAACGGCAGTCATGATGTTGTTAGAAGTCATTGGCGGATGGATTTTTAATTCGATGGCATTATTGGCAGATGGCTGGCATATGAGTTCACATATGTTGGCATTAGGCTTGGCCTATTTTGCCTATCGTGCGGCACGCCACTATGCCCAAGATGCTCGTTTTAGTTTTGGGACTTGGAAAATTGAAATTTTAGCGGGCTATAGCAGCGCGATATTATTGATGGTCGTTGCTGCATTTATGGCCTTTCATTCGGTGGAACGCTTATTCAACCCGGTTCAAATTCATTATAACGAAGCAATCCCTATTGCGATTTTAGGTCTGGTGGTGAACTTGATCTGTGCTTGGTTATTGCATGATGACCATCACCATCACCATCACCATCACCATCATGAGCATAGCCATGAGGAGCAGCATGATCATCATCACGACCTCAATCAGAAAGCAGCCTTCATGCATGTGGTTGCTGATGCGGTGACTTCGGTATTGGCCATTGTGGCTTTATTTGCCGGAAAATGGATGGGTTGGGGATTTTTAGATGCGCTATTGGGGATTGTTGGTGCAGTGCTGGTCGGTAAGTGGGCCATTGGCTTGATGAAAGAAACAGGACAAACATTACTGGATGCGGAAATGGATCACCCTGTCGTTGATGAGATTCGAGAAGTTTTAATGCAATTGCCTGTCGACGTCGATGTGACCGATTTACATGTGTGGAAAGTGGGTAAAGGTCAGTTTTCGTGTATTGTGGCCTTAGAAACCAGTCAGGCATTGAGCGCAGATGAAGTGCGTCAAGCGCTGTCGATTCATGAAGAAATTGTACATGTGTCTGTTGAAATTAATTCACCTGATGCAGCTTAATATGTTCCACGTGAAACGGCATGTAGCTATTGCGTAATGAACTGAAAAAAGCCCAAGACTTTCACGTGTTAAGGCTTAGAATGCTGAATCAATTAAATGTTGAAGTTCGGTCTATGTTGAAAAAAATATGTGCGTTGGCGTTGAGTACCACCCTTTCGACTTTTGCTTTGGCAGATGCGGCACACGTTCAAAAGCTCTTGGCAGAAAAGCAACCCGGTTTAAAAATTGAGAATATTCAAAGTACCGAAATGCCGGGCATATATAGTGGCTTTGTTGAAGATCAAGTTTTGTATTTGAGTGAAAATGCGGATTATGTGATTGCAGGTTCCATGATCCGTTTAAAAGATCAAAAAAATCTGACCAAACAATTGATCCTCAGTCAGCAAAAAACTGAGTGGAATAAACTCCCATTACAAGATGCGATTAAAACAGTCAGGGGGAATGGGAAGCGCCAAATCGCGATCTTTTCTGACCCAAATTGCCCATATTGTAAGAAGCTTGAAGTAGAACTGGCAAAACTTAATGATGTGACCATTTATACTTTTGTCACAGCCATAAAACCGCAGTCGTTGGCACCATCGAAGCAGATTTTTTGTGATTCAAACCCTGCTATGGCCTGGGATAATTTAATCAATAAGGGAATTCAACCGAAGTCAGCGAAAAGCTGTGCAAACCCCATTGATCGAAATTTAAAATTAGCAAAAAGCTTAAAACTAAGTGGTACACCGGGAATCGTCTTTGCCAACGGTTCGATCTTAACCGGTGCTTACCCTGCTGCTGAATTAGAATCGATGTTAAAAGAGATCAAATAATTTCAGCTGTACGGCATGAATAAAATATAAATAAAAAAATACCCGTCTACAGGCGGGTATTTTAATGGCGCTATAAAAATTAGACGCGGTTTTTTTTCGTTACAAGGTTATAGATAAACAACACGATGATCGCACCAATGACGGAAGCGATAAATCCTGCAGCAGAATTTTCTCCATACAGACCTAATAAACGTCCGCCATAGGTCGCAAGTAAGGAACCTGCTATCCCGAGAATGGTGGTCATGATGAAACCGGCTTTGTCATCTCCAGGATGGATCGCACGTGCAATTAAACCAGCAATAAAACCAACAACAATCGCAACAATGAGTGACCACATAGTAACTCTCCTTTTGTTATCATGTATTTGTTTTTTACGACATGTTCAATCTTTATCTTTAATCAAAACTGCGCTGAGCTATAGCCTAAACATGCAAAAAACTGTTGTTTTTTTGTTCAAAACAAACCAAAAAATAAAAAAAAGTGGCCTTCGGCCACTCTTAAGTATCTGATCTTGCTTAGAGACCAATTTCGCCAATAAATGGAATATGACGATATTTTTGATCATAGTCCAAACCATAACCCACGATAAATTTATCTTCGACTTCAAAACCTAAAAATTTTACATCGAGGTCAATTTCACGACGTGAAGGCTTGCTGACCAAAGTACAAAGCTCGATTGAGTTTGGATTACGCGTCTGTAAAATTTCTAAGACTTTGCTTAAGGTATTGCCTGAGTCAATAATATCTTCAACCACCAAGACATCTTTATCTTTAATGTCGCCATCTAAATCTTTTAAGATTTTTACATCGCGAGTAGATACGGTCCCACCGCCATAACTTGAAACGGTCATGAAATCGAGTTCATGCGGTTTTGAAATCGCGCGGCAAAGGTCAGCCATAAAAATAACGGAACCACGTAATAGACCGATTAACACCAACTCTTTGTCGCTGTTAGCATAGTGTGCATCAATTTTTGCGCCAAGCTCTTTCACTTTAGCTTGAATTTCTTCAGTGGAAATCAGTACGCTCATTTGAACAGACATGGGTAGATACCTAAAAAAGCAAATCAAAAAAATAAAAAAGGTGTTGACTTGCAACACCTCTAAAGATGAACCAATTTTAATACATCTGGCTCGCAGATGCATCTTTTTTGCCGTTGAAAATGTAATCAGTTTTTCTTGGAAGTGCTGTCACGCTTGAGTAAGCACAGACAAGCGACGGCAATCAGTCCAATTTTCAACGCTGTTTTTCGTCTTGGTCGAGCCGTTTTATGCTTTGACATAAGCACATTGTCCAAACACATAGGTGGCATGGATATTACGATCATCCCCCATCAGCATCAGGGCAAATAAAGCATCTTCCAGATTTTTGGCACGTTGTTGACGTAGGGCTTGTAGCGCAGTGGCTTTTAAATCGAGTACCACAAAATCTGCTTCTTTGCCTAAATCAAAGTTTCCAAGTTTGTCCTGTAGGTCTAAGGCTTTTGCTCCCCCTAACGTGGCATGGTACAGCGCTTCAAATGCGGACAGTTTATCGCCTTGAAGTTGTTGAACTTTGTAGGCTTCATTGATGGTTTGTAGTTGGTTAAATGAAGTACCTGCACCAATGTCTGTACCTAAGCCGACTTTCACCTGTTTTTCCCATGTTTTCATTAATGGAAATAAACCACTGCCTAAGAACAAGTTCGAGGTTGGACAAAACGCAATGGCAGAGTTGGTCTGATGCATACAGTCCCATTCGGTATCTTCCAAATGCACGCAGTGCGCAAACACGGAACGTGATCCGGTCAGACCATAATGATGATAAACGTCTAAATAGCCGTTTTGCTCAGGGAATAATGATTTGACCCACGCAATTTCATTTTTATTTTCACTCAAATGCGTATGTACATAAACATCAGGATACTCGGCTTTTAGCTCCCCTGCCCGTGCCAATTGTTCAGGCGTTGAGGTTGGGGCAAAGCGAGGCGTGATGGCATAAAGGTTACGGCCCTTGCCATGCCACTTTTCGATGAGTGCTTTGGAGTCGTTATAGCCACTCTCTGCAGTGTCACATAATGCTTCAGGTGCATGTCGATCCATCATCACTTTACCGGCAATTAAGCGCATCTGATGCTGTTCTGCAGCCTTAAATAAAGCATCGACCGATTGTGAATGAACGGTACAAAAAACAAGGGCTGTTGTGGTTCCGTTTTTGAGTAACTCGTTTACGAAGAACTGTGCAATTTGCTCTGCATAAGCCGGATCTTCAAATTGGATTTCGGTTGGGAAGGTATAAGTATCAAGCCATTCCAGCAGTTGTTCACCATAAGCCCCCATCATTTCCGTTTGTGGATAATGAATGTGGGTATCGATGAAACCCGGAACAATCAATTGATCGGAATAATGCTGTACGTCAACCTGATCTGGGAGATGGTGTTGGCCCTCAGACCATGGACCGAACCATTGAATTTTTCCGGCTTGCGTAATCAGCAAACCATCTTCGAAATAGCGCACTTGGTCGTGAATTTCACGTGCTTGGGCAACTGTATTCTGAATATCTAGAAAGCGACCACGGATCGCTGTAGATGCGATAACAGAAGACATGACATACCTGCAGTTTAGAATTTTTTCGGTTGATTGTAGCCCAATTTGGTTCAAAATACCGTTAGAGTAATTGTGAAAATGTGTTCTATAAAATAGAACAGTTGTTTATAAGTGGTTCTGTTTTTTTTTGTTCATTGTATTTAATTTGAATAATACAAAAGCATTGAGCTGTATACATTGCACGATGTATGTATAAAGACTAACAGGTGCAGCGCTTGCTATATTGACCTCAAGAGCGCCCTTTAAAAAACGACAATGAACCCTTTAATGCACATGCGTTATTCAGACCAATTAAAACATGACCTATTTCAGCATCAAGGCATCATGCAGATTTTACATGCCCTGTATGCCATAGATACACAAGCTTATTTAGCTGCAGGCGTGGTTCGTATTTTGATTTGGTCACAGCGACATCAACAACACTATGCACTGGAAGGCACAGAAGTGGATGTGATTTATTATGCGGAACATGATGATGGAACACAGGGTCAAAGGATTCAACAGCAGATGCAGTTGGATTTTCCTCACATTCATTGGGATGTTACCAACCAAGCGACAGTACACCAGTGGTATCGTTTGGAAAATGGCGGAGCCGATACAGGCGCTCAAGTCGATTGAGCATGCCCTATCGTTGTGGCCAGAAACTGCTACTGCCATCGCTGTTAAATTGGATGATAAACAGCAAATACAGCTGATTGCTCCTTTGGGCTTAGATGATTTATTTGAATTAAATGTCCGCTGGAACCCACGTTTAGTCAGTCAGGCGACATTTTTGCAGCGTGTGCAGCAAAAACAATTTTTACAACGCTGGCCGAAACTCAAACTCTTGATGATGCCTGAAGCTTAGTCCAAGTTTTCGTTGCAGAATAAAAAAGCCTTCTCGAAAGAAGGCTTTTATTCATCTAAGTGTTTTAAAGCGTGGTTTCATGGTACTTCTTGCTGTGTCGGATCGATAACCACGCGGTGATGGTTAAGGTCACCACAATAAAGCCGAGTGAAATCCAAATTGGCATGTGGAACACATCAAGCAACAGCATCTTAGCGCCAATAAATACCAGGATAATGCCCAGACCATATGGTAAGTAATGCATTTTCGATGCAGCACCAGACAAGAGGAAGAACATGGCACGTAGACCCAAAATCGCCATCAAGTTTGCAGTCAGTACAATAAACGGGTCAGAGGTAACCGCAAAGATTGCTGGGATTGAGTCCACCGCAAAAATCACGTCCGATGCTTCAACCAAGATCAACACTAAAAAGAGCGGCGTTGCCCACAAGACACCATTTTGACGAACGAAGAATTTATCTTCATGCATTTGAGGGGTAATACGCATGTGTTTACGTAGCCACTTCAAAATTGCCATATCTTCGATATCTTTGTCGTCTTCGTCTGAACCCTTAAGGAATTTAAAGCCGGTATACACCAAGAACGCACCGAAGAAGTACAGCACCCAAGAGAATTCTTGAACGAACCATGCCCCAATAAAAATAAAGATGGTACGCAGTACAATTGCACCGAGGACACCGTAGAGCAACAGTTTGCGCTGCAAAGCAGGTGGAATGGCAAAAGCAGCAAAAATCATGAGCCAGACAAAAACGTTATCAATTGCGAGCGATTTTTCGAGCAGATAACCAGCGAAATATTCCATGACTTTGGTGTTTGCAATAGCGACACCAGCGGTTTGCTGTAAGTAGAGCCACAATGCACCACCGAATAAGGTAGCCACAGAGACCCATGCAATACTCCAATAGGCAGCGGTTTTGACTTTGATTTCTTGGCCTTTGTTATTTTTAAAGCCTAAAAAGTCGATGAGTAGCATGATGGTGACTAAACCGAAAAATGCCAGATATAGCCATAAAGAGCCAATCGTTTCCATGTGTATTCTCCACATCTAACAACCAGCCATAAAAAAACCTCGACCAGTTGCCAGACGAAATAAAACGCCTGAGACAACATGATCAAGGTCTTGCCTACATCGTACTGTAATGATTTTCAGCAGCGATGCTCAGATACCGACTTTTTGCAAAGTGTAATGACGATATTCTGACACGTAAAACAAGGTTTACGTTTGGAGGAGGCTACTCCCCTTGTTCAAATTTTGTTTTGGACACTGTCCAAATATGCGGCAAAGCATGACAGTTTTTAGTTCAAAGTGCAATCAGCAATTTACGAATTCATTTAATGTGCCACAGGAGGGTTAAAATCACCACGGTGTACCAACGCTAAGGCTAAAAGTGTGCCGATCACGGCGATGATTCCTCCGATCACGCCGATATAACTTAAACCGAAATGCATGCTGACGATACCGCCCAAGAGTGCACCACCGCCAATCCCGACATTATAAAGTCCTGAATAAATGGCCATGGCGACATCTGTGGCGTCGGATGCGAGATGCAGCGTCTTTGACTGTAATGCGAGACTAAATCCAATGATACTCATCCCCCACAATAAGCACACCGCACTCACACCTGCAAAACTCAAAGAAACAGGCAGCAACAGCAGCATGGATAAAGCCAGTATGCCCGTACTCAAAGGAATCGTAACTTTAGGATATTTTCCACCAAATTTCCCGAACAGATAAGAACCTAGAAAGCCTGCTGCACCAAAGATTAATAGCAACGTGGTGGTTTGCATGGAACTGAATGCAGCAATGTTGAGTGAGAACGGTTCGATATAGCTATATGCGGTAAATTGCGCGCTAATGACGATAATGGTTAATGCAAAGACCATCATTAAGCTTGGACGGCGAATAAACTGTTTTAGGCTGCTCAGCGAGTCAGAGTTCAAACTCGGCAGTATTGGCAGCGTTTTGGCTAAAATCAGGCAAACGATACTGGCGCCAATGCCAATCAGAGCAAAGGTATTTCGCCAACCATAGGCTTCTCCAACCATCCGCCCAAACGGAATACCGAGAACCATCGCCAAAGCTGTGCCTGTGGCCAAAAGCCCCAAGGCTTGAAATTCTTTGCCTTTCGGTGTAACACGAACGGCCAGCGATGCAGTAATTGACCAAAAAAGTGCATGCGAGAAGGCAATGCCGATTCGACTGAGCAATAAGGTGTTAAAGCTCCATGCGAAATACGACAGAATATGGCTGACAATAAACACTATAAATAAACAAATCAGGAGTGAACGACGTTCAATATTTTTGGTCAATAACATGATCGGTAAAGAAATCGGCGCAACCACCCATGCATACAGCGTAATCATGATGCCGACATCGGTCGCGGCTAAGCTAAAGGTTTTGCCAATATCGCTGAGTAAAGCGACAGGTACAAATTCAGTGGTATTAAAAATAAATGCTGCGAAAGCTAAAGCAATCACAGCTGTCCAAGAGCCAGAAGAAGCCATTTCGGAGGGAGAGGCAGACATGAGTGTCTTCAAATAAAAAAAGTGGCATATTTTACTATGCTCTATACACAAGCAGGAACCGATTTAAGCCCTGTACATGCGGTTTAAATTAATACAAAAACAACAGAGTTGACCTGCATTACATGCCAATTTATAAAAAAATGGAGGAAATTTAAGATGTTTGTACAACAAGATGATGATCAAAAAAAAGGAGCTTTCTTTGTTGAGCAAGATGGGGAGCGTTTGGCAGAGATGACTTACTCATGGCCAGGCGATGATAAATTTATTATTGATCATACCGATGTCAGTGATAGCTTGCGAGGACAAGGTGTTGGACGACATCTCCTCGATGCAGCAGTGAATTTTGCTCGGGAAAAGAACGTGAAAATTATTCCGCTCTGCCCTTTTGCAAAATCTGTATTTGATAAAGATGAATCGATTCGTGATGTTCTGCGCTAATACGCTAAATTGTATAGCGTGATGTGAATTAATCATTTGGATAAATAAAAAAAACAGCCTGATGGTATTGCAATCAGGCTGTTTTATTTGAAATCTAGTTGTGAAGTTGAATTAAGATCGTGATTTATACAGCGATACAACCAAGCATGCTGCAGCAATGAGCAATACAAAGATAGCGACAAGATAAAGGTCCATAATAAAAATATCCGGCAAGTGTGATTTAATTGTTTTTTAATTAATGTGAAAGGTGTACGGATTTATTATCACCTACAGTTGAATATAGGTCGTTTAAGTTCTGTACCAATCACTTTCTCGTTTGTTACACGGTGTATTTTTTCATAAAAAGGAAGAAAAAACAGTGACTATGCAACATCAAGATAATGGTCAAAAAGGTGAATTTTTTCAGTTAAATGCTGAGGGTGTACGCCTCGCAGAAATGAGTTATCTATGGCGTGATGAACACAGCATTGTGGCAAATCACACGTGGGTAGATGATTCCTTACGTGGGCAAGGGGTTGCTCGTGTACTATTGGATCATTTGGTGGAATTCGCTCGTGATAAACACTTAATAATTATTCCAACCTGTTCTTATGTAGAGGTGATGTTTCGCCGAGACAAGACATTAGCCGATGTTCAAGCCTAAAAAAGCCCGCGATGCGGGCGTTTTATCAGTATGAAAATTTAAAAACTGCTTTGTGCTCAATTGAGCTTGAGTTTCAACACCGTTGATGGTGTTTTGACGATATGTGGCCACAATTGTAACAAAATCGAGCAGATCAATATTCCTAAAACCAAGCTTAAACACATGATATTTAATAAAGCAAAATCATTCAGCACGAAATAAATACTGCCAATGGTCATCATCATTAGTAAATAAATAAGATAGTGAGGAATCACGGTGCGCAGTGTTATTCCTAAAATAAATGAGCAAATAACGACATTAAAAAAATCTGAAACGCCAAAATTATTCAGTATGATCAAGGCAGCAAAATATACACAAGTGATCGATAAAAAAATGAGTAAATTTTTAAGCATGGTCGGCCTCTTTATTCATCTTCAAATGGAAATAATTTCATTGTTTTAATATGTATAAGTTTAAAAAAATGAAGGTGATATCGGTATACGTGATCTTGGTTTTGTGTTGTAAGTTAAAAAGCACATTTGATTAAAAAATATACAAATATTTACTCATCCTGTAGCGCTTTCTACGTTAAAATCGTGCAAATACTTTAAGAATAAACACAATGATACAACTCTGTTATGCCAGTACACGTGTAGAACAACAATTTGATTTAATACAAGATTTAAGTGATATTTTGGTGAGAGCCCGCAGCTTCAATAACGAACAGCGTATTTTTGGCGTGCTGTACTATGCCGAAGGCCGGTTCTTCCAATGCCTGCAAGGTGAGCAAGCGGCTCTCGAACAGCTTTTTCAGCATATTGCGAAAGATACTCGCCATAGGGATATTGTGCGTTATCCTGATCAAAATATTGATCAAATCGATTTTTCAAAATGGTCGATGAAATATGTCAACCGACATAGTGAAATTGCTAGTTTGTTTCAGCGCTTTGGATATTCAAGCTTTCAACCCGACGTGCTCAATCTAGAACAAATTCAGGCGTTTTTAACGACATTGTTAAGATTAGAGAATGTTGAACAGCCGGTTAAGCTGGATTTAGGCTATAAAAACCGAGGCTATCAGCATTATTTTTAAGCTGAGTGTGAATAAAAAAAAAGCCCGCGCAGCGGGCTTTTTTTTATTTTATCTAGTGGGTTTAGGCTTTTAATGCACTGATCAACTTCTGATGTAAACCACCAAAACCGCCATTCGACATAATCACCACAGCATCGCCCTCGCCTGCCTCGCTTACGATGGTTTGAATGATCTCATCCAGTGAACGAGCCACCACAGCTTTATTCGCAGCAGCTTCAATCACAGGTTGTAAATCCCAATCCAAACCTTCAGGTTGATACCAAATCACTTCATCTGCTAAGCGTGCAGAATGTGCAAGCCCATCTTTATGGCTACCCATGCGCATGGTATTAGAACGTGGCTCGATTACCGCCCAAAGCTTACGTTCACCCAAGCGCTTACGTGCACCTTCCAGTGTGGTATCAATTGCAGTTGGGTGATGTGCAAAGTCGTCATAAACTTCAACGCCACGTACGGTACCCAAAAGTTCCATACGACGTTTTACACCACCAAAGTTCGAAAGCGCCTCACACGCCGTTTCAATCGAAACACCGACATGTTCAGCCGCAGCAATGGTTGCCAAAGCATTGGCTACACTGTGTTGCCCAGTCATATTCCATTTGACTTCGCCTTTCACGACACCATGCTGAAGCACTTTGAAATGTGAACCGTCAGCAGACAATTGCTCTGCATACAGCTCAGATTTGTCATTGGCATCTAAAGATGTACGCACTACAGGTGTCCAGCAGCCCATTTCCAAGACTTCATCAATATTTGTCTCTGTGATGGGCGCAATGATACGGCCTTCACTTGGAATAGTACGAACCAGATGATGGAATTGCTTTTGAATCGCCGCCAAGTCATCGAAGATATCGGCATGGTCAAATTCAAGGTTATTTAAAATCGCCGTTTTTGGATGATAATGCACGAACTTCGAACGTTTGTCGAAGAATGCAGAATCGTATTCATCGGCTTCTACACAGAAGTATTTTCCACCGCCTAAACGTGCACTCTCAGTGAAACCCAATGGCACACCGCCAATCAAAAAGCCTGGTTCTAAACCTGCTTGATCGAGGACCCAAGCGAGCATGGTCGTTGTTGTCGTTTTACCATGGGTGCCTGCAACACCTAAGACATGTTTACCTTGTAGCACGTGGTCTGCAAGGAACTGTGGGCCAGAAATATAAGGCAGGCCTTCGTTCAGCATGTATTCCACTGCATCAATGCCACGTTTCATTGCATTGCCGACAATCACGAGATCTGGGTGTGGTTGAAGGTGGCTACGGTCATAGCCTTGCATTAAGGTAATGCCTGCATTTTCCAATTGGGTAGACATTGGTGGGTAAACGTTTTGGTCTGAACCCGTCACCTTATGTCCTAAATCACGCGCCAAGAGCGCCAATGAACCCATAAAGGTGCCACAAATACCCAAGATATGCAGATGCATTCGTTCTAACTCCACTGCTTTTATCGACACATCACTTTGTTATTGTGGTGTTGTCATTATAGATTTGGTTGAAAAGGTTAATTTCATTTGAGAGCAACCATAGCAAGGGTCTTAGCGAAAAGATAGATTTTTTTGTATGAGATCGTGCAAAAAGATTGAGCACGTAACTGATCAAATGTACGCAATTTTCTTGAGGATAAAAACACGGAAAATAGGCGCGAAATCATGATGAAAAACGTACAATAAGCGCAATTTTTTGCGATCTTGATTGCTTATGTCACTTGCCCTATTTTTATTGATTATCTCCAACTGTTTTATGACTTTGGCCTGGTATGGACATCTGAAATTTCTACATGATGCGCCGCTCTGGCAAGCGATTTTATTTGGATGGGCTATAGCATTACTCGAATATAGTTTTATGATCCCAGCAACGCGACTGTTGGCCAAACATGGGTGGTCTTTGGGTCAAATGAAAATCACACAAGAAGTCGTGACGCTATTGGTCTTCGTTCCATTTATGATTTTCCTTTTTAAACAACCCTTTAAGTTGGACTATTTGTGGGCAGGTTTATGCCTTTTTGGATGTGTCTATTTCGTGTTTCGCAGTGCTTAACTGATCCAATGCTGCATGGCTCTGATCATTTAAGTGAGGCGTGTTTGCAGGCATTTTTGAGGACTTTACTAAACTCACGGTCTCGTGGAGTGGGATCTTCATAGTCAAAGGCATAATCACTCTCATTGGTTAGTACAGTCTTTGACCGTCTGCTTCAAAGTCCATGAGTGCAAAACCAAAGCTTTGGTCATCACAATACACACGATATTCTGAAATTGAATACATGTTATCACGGCCATCATCTGCTTTGTAATAGCCTGTCATCTTGAACGACTCACGTTCATCAATGATCGATTTGCCAGTGACTAAAAATTTTTCGTGGATGTAGCCATTACTCTTAATCTGGCTGTTATAGCCTTTTTGTTTCTGTAAGAGGTTAAATTCTATTTCAAATTGGCTGGTATTGAGTTGAACCAGTTGGGCAAAACTCTGAGAGCTTAAGGCTAAAGTGAGCAGGATGAAGATCTGTTTCATCTTTAAAGTGTCTTATAAATATTGATTTAATAAAAGTTTTTATAAAATTGAAAAAAATAAAAATAATTTTATAAAAATATTATGGAGTTTTCTCTTTAAAGACAACCGTTAAATTTTATCAAATGGAGCTTAAAACTCAGTCCTTCAGGTCAGAGATATAAGCGACACGACATGAAGTGTCGTTTGATTTAACTAAGGACTATTTTCCTTGAGTTTTGATTGTTAATATAAGTACATGAAAACCCTTAAATTACGTATAAAAGATAAACATTGCAAGGTGTTAGACCAACTAGCATCAGAAGTGAACTTCGTCTGGAATTATGTCAATGATTTAGGGTTTAGGCATTTGAAGCGGAAAGGTGAATTTCTCTCTGCTTTTGATATTGCCAAAT
>NZ_VPCH01000034.1:0-42636 GCF_013418285.1 Acinetobacter sp. YH12152 | reverse complement strand
TGGAAGCAGATGAAATATTATTGGCGAGATTTTCAAGTCATGACAGCTGATAAAATAGAGCAATGGGTGGAGAAAGTATCAAACCAATTCGGAAAAGAATACATGTTTACTTTTTAATGACAACTTACAGCATAAAAAAGCCCTTGTTTACTGATCAAACAAGGGCTTTTTTTAATATTCGTTAAGTACAAAACCGCTCAAAAAAGCAAAATATTCACGTAGCCAAGAGTTGTAGCGGATGTACAGCGGTGTAGGCGCTGCAATGGTATACACCTGTGTATAGCCTAACTTTCGTGCAATTGCTTTTGCACGTGGAAGGTGAAAGTCACTACTGGCAATTGCAATGGGGGCATCAAGAGAAATCTGATGTCGTTTTAAAATTATTTTACTGTTGATCAGATTGAGTTCTGTGCTGGTACTTCTGCTTTCTTCATATATGCGTGCGGCTGAAATGTCATAGTGTTGAAGTAAATAGCGCTTCATGACAGAAGATTCGGTCATTTTTTCATTAAAGCCTAAACCACCCGTCATGATCATAATAGTATTGGGCTGTTTCAAGGCATACGGTGCTGCGGCATCGAGACGCGCCTTTAAGGTCGGAGAGGGTTGACCATTTTCAATACCGCTACCCAAAACGATGATGGCTTGGACGGAAGTAAATGGCTTGGATTGCTGGCTATTGAAGTGTAAATACGCAAAAAACAGTAAAAGGCTCAATAGCCAAAGCCAAAACAACCACCATGCCGCACACCAGAGCCTTTTGAGTTTAGGGTATTGATCTAAAATATTGTGGATTTGGGTTGAAAATAGTCCGGATAAAATAAAAATACACCCAATGACTAAGGGTAAAAGGATGCCTAAATGAATTTTATCTAATGTAAGTAACCAAATGGCATCTACGCAGAGCAGCAAGCCTACACAAAGCAGTAGTATTCTTTTCATGCAAAAAATTAAAGCAGTATTCGTATTTGGCCTAAGTATAGCGTGAAAAAAAACCAGACACGAGGTCTGGTTTTTAGTTGGGACTATTTATGAGTAAACATCTTATTAGTAAACATCACGACGGTAACGCCCAGCTTGACGCAGTTCAGCCACGACATCTTCACCTAGTATATCAATCAGTGCGTGGTCAACGTCCGTTGCCATACCGTTGATACTACCGCAAACGTAGATCACGGCACCTTGTTCTACCCATGATTTTAATAAGGTCGCATGGTCACGTAGCTCATGATGCACATAGCGTTTCTCCGCTTGATCACGAGAGAAGGTGAGGTCTATGCGTTGAACTAAGCCTGTGTTTTGCCATGCTTCAATGATGTCTTGATAGAAGAAATCATGTGCGCGTTGACGCTCACCAAAAATCAGCCAGTTTTGCGTATAGTCTTGACGAACTCGTGCATGTAACAGGCTGAGTAAACCAGCAATACCGGTACCGTTACCAATACATATCACAGGACGATTATCTGCAATCAAATGGAATGATTCATTGGTACGAATACGCATTTGTAGTGTGCTATTGATCGCAGCATGTTGTGTTAACCAACCAGAGCCTAAACCAAGCTCACCATCCGCATTGGACTGCTGACGTACCACTAAGCGTAATACTTGCTGACTTGGAATACTGGCAATCGAGTATTCACGAGTTGGAAGCGGTGGAAGCTGTTCGAGCAAATGATCAAGATTGGCAAATGGTTCAACATCCGTATTTAGGTTACGATCCCATAATGCATCTTCAATGCGTTGCTGAGTAGAATCAACCACTTGCTGACTTTGAATTTGGTACTTTTGCATGAAGTTTGCAATACGTTCAGCACTATTACCTGGTTGAATCTCTGCAATATCACCCGCTTGCCAATTGGCTTCATGTTGCGGTTTTAACTCAATATTAAATGCAGGTGCACCTAAACTGTTCGGGTTGAGTAAATCACGTTTGGTCAATGTCCATGCATCAAAAGTTTTTTCAATTTGCATGTGCTGAAGTTCAAGTTTAGTCGCTTTGGCTAAAGCGCTATTCCATGCTTGAATGGCTTGGGTGTCGCCATTATTGACTTCAATCGTGTTAAACAGGGGCTTCGCAGCATTACTCTGCATCCAACGATGAATCGCATGACCAAAGCTACAGAAAGTATCAGGATATTCTTTAGAACCTAAAGCTAATACGGCAAACTGAACATGACTCAAATCGAGGCCTTGTGTCATCAGTTTATGTTCAAAGCTTGAAGCAAGGTCAGGTGCTTCGCCAGTGCCATAGGTACTTGCAACAAATAAAACCTGAGCGGCTTGCGTTAAGTCATCTGCTGAAAGTTGCTGAACAGCTTTCACTGTGACAGGCTGACGAGCCTCTTGTAAGCTTGTTGCTGTACGCCATGCCAATTGTTCAGACTGACCTGTTTGTGATGCATAGCAAATTAACCAAGGCTGTGCATTTGGGTCGATGGTAACTGGTGCTAAGCTTTGACGGGTTTGCTGTGTCAGTTTTTTCTGTTTACGACGTTTGAGATAGAGCATCCATCCTGTGACAAAGAACAGCGGCATCATGAGGGATGCAATAACCACAAAGAACTGATAAATCGGTCCGAAGAAACTACCGCGATGTACAGGCAACATGCTGGTCATGATTTTTTCATTTAGCTTTTTATCTTCGTATAACTCGATATCGGTAAGAGCATCCGTTTTGTAGTTATAAGTCGCTTTGTTGCGCGCACGTTCATGTTGAGGGACGGCATCCACAAAGTTAATTTCTAATTCACCATTGGCTTTTTTCGGAATATTAAAAGTGACACTTGAGTATTCACGACCAATATTTTGATTAAAGCCATTCCAACTTTGCGTAAGGGCAATATTCACTTGTTCTGGTTTTAGACCACGTTTTTCTCCGCGACCTTCAGCACCATGTTTATTTTCTTGAGCGCCGTGTTCAGAGGGACTCGACGTTGCAGGGTTTCTTTCAGAACGTGCTTGGTGTTCACCATGAGTTTGTTCTGCCTCAGTGGCTTGTTTTTCACCACCTTGCTTTGCACCCGCCTGTTCAGCAGGTTGTCCATTCGGTTTTGGACGTTCTTGTAACTGGGGCTGTGGACGTTCAACGCCCATGACTTTAAACATGCCATTACGCCACCAGTCATAAGACCAATACAAACCTGTACATGCCAAAATGAGATAGAAAATAATCACCCATGTGCCGACGACAGCATGTAGATCCCACAGGAAATTACGACCTTTGAGCTTTGGTTTAACTGCAAGCCATTGTTTAACAGAATGTCTCTTTGGCCAACGCAGATATAAACCACTCAATACAAAATAAATCAGCATCAGTGTACATGCGCCGGTAATTTGTTTACCAACAGGGCCAACAGTTAAATTACGGTGTAGTTGCTGTACAAACTGGAAGAATTTTTGACCTTTAATTTCAGGTAAAACTTCGGCTGTATAGGGGTTGACCATCATGTTATAGCCACGACGAGCACCTTCTTTGACAATATTCACGGTACTTGAGGCGGTAGCATCTGAGGTAATAGAGATGCTGTTAATTTTCATGTCAGGATCAGACTGACTAAAGTGCTGATAAAGCTCAGCAGGGGTTAGTTTAGGCTGTTGTTGAGCCTGAACCACATAACTGTCTTGATTGATTGATTTAAGTATTTGCTGTTCATAGGAATAAATGGCACCTGTAACCCCCATGAGCGAGAGTATTAAGCCGGCACTAATCCCCAAGAACCAGTGAATCTGGAAAAGGGTTTTCTTAAACATGATGGATTTAATATTGATAAAAGGTTGCTGAATTGCGACGAATTATAAACGATGATGTAGTAGAGAATGTGGAAAAAGTAAGTAATATTCATTCTCATTATTGTAATTATCAATGATTATTCGAAAATTAAACTGATAAAAAAACCTCCAAAAAGCGGAGGTTTTTTATACATAAATGTCTGTTTGGCTTAAATAGCTTTAGCAGGGCCTACAGTTTCATTTAAGTGTTTACGAATGGTCGAAAATGGAAACTTCTTGCTATCCATACGTTTAGGCAAGATGTATGCACCGTCTTGACCCTTCACTTTAAAGTTTAAAAGGATGAAGTCTTTAGTGTCATACCATTCATGAATGTCTTTCCAACCGACAGTCATCGTCCCCATGTTTGCGCCCATACGTTGCTGCATAGAGATCCCATGCGGCTGAACACCCATACGAATGCCTTTAATTTCTTGTACAGGGACTTCATTCAGTTTGCGTTTCGCATACCATTCGATACCGAATTTACGCACAAGGAAGTAAATCACAACACAGACAATAGCTACCCAGCAAAATACTGTTGAATAGTTCTTAATAAAGATGAGGCCCAAGAGTGCCAGTGCAAGAATTGCACCCATAATTAGCCATGCTTTTTTGCCAATTTTGAAGTTACTGCGAGACAGAACAAGTTGAGCATAACGTTGTTCTTCTTCAGAAATTTCATAAGCCACTGGCTCTAGCGTGTAGGCATATAAATTTTTTGCGGTCATAGTGAAAGTAACAGATTTAAAACTGTAAAAAGTTTAGCATTATTTATACCAATTCAGTGAGTATATTGTTCCAAAATCATCCAAATTATAGCGAAGCCAGTTCAGTCGATGCCTGATCATGCTCATGACTTAGATTTTGTTTCAATTGGCTAAATTGGTTCAACACGTTAAACATCAAAGAAAGCTGCTGTAGCACGATCAAGGATTTTTGATCTTCCTCACTGTTTTGTGACAAACGCTGACGGATTTCTTGCAACATATTTTGCGCCGTTAAGTCCGGTACTTCGTCTCGCAGTAATGCACCTTGAATGTCATCCGTGGCTTTATCCAGTAAATTTAAGACCTGTTGATCTTGAATTTTTTCACGATGCGCACCTAAGGCTGCGATATAACTAATAAAGGTATGATTGAGACACAAAAACTCAAAGGCCAAAGCTTTTTGAGTCGGATCGGTATCGGGTTCGGTGGCTAAAGTGGAAATCAGTGAAGCCACTTCTGCATCGGTATTATGGGCTGCACGACGGACCACACGATAATTCAACCCGTTATTACGACCAGATTTGTATTGTTCAACCACTTCGGCCAAATAATCACACTGCGCTTGAATCGAACGGCTGATGGTTCGAGGCAGGCGACGGAATTTCCAATCTGGGAAAATGAAACTCACACCAAACCATGCCAAGGCACAACCAATCAGTGTATCAATCATACGCGGCATAGCTGCGGCAAAACCCATGCCATCTAAGTTAAAGTTGATCAGCGCCAAAATCGTAATAAACGCAGTGGCTTGTGCATATTGCTTACTGCGTAATTCAAAAAACAGCACGCCACTTAAAATGAGCAGTAATAACTGACCTTCGACAGAAGGGACAAAATATAAAATTGAATAACCTAAAATAATCCCGACCAATGTGCCAATGATACGTAAATAGAGGCGGCGCTTGGTGGCGTTAAAGTTCGGCTGGCTGACAAACAGGGCAGTCAATAAAATCCAATAGCCATAACTGATATTGGTCACTTGGACAAAAATATAACCAATAAATAACACGGTCGATAAACGCACAGCATGACGGAACAGCACCGATTCAGGGCTCAAATGTTGTTTGAATCGAATGACGATGTCGTCCCAACCTTTTAAATCATCATCTTTTAAACGATTTTCAATCAGGGCTTGTCGGTCAATATAACGCTCGGTTTCGACATTACGTAATTGCGCATCGATGCCTTTTAGGTTTTGGTATAAAGCAAATAAAGAGTTGATCCAGACCTCATCGTATTTTTGCTCTTCACGCAGCTTTTCGAGTGACAGTTTTAGATTATGAAATGCATGCTTAAAACGTTGATTATGATGATAGGGTTTTCGCTGTAAGATGCTGATACTTAAATCTTTACAGGCTTTGCCTTGAATCGAAAGCACACGTTGAAAGCGAAATAAAATATCACTATGTTCAAAAATACGGGTCAATTTTTGATAATCAATATGCGCGGAATCGGCACGTTCATGAATGTCTTGCGCGACAAAATAATATTGTAGGCTACGACGTGTATCTTTTTGTCCACGGTCGCCTTTTAAACGCGTTAATAAGGCCGTTTTCATATCGTTGAAAATGCCAATTAATTTGCCATTTTCGAGCGACAGCTCAATCAAACTTTGCTGGTAACTTTCCGGTGTCATATCGACATCAAACAAGTTAGATTTTGCAAATAAGAAGTCACCTAGAGACGAATAGCTTTGCGCCAATTTGTCCTGAACTTGACGCACAGGAAACAGCAGAAAGCTCAAAGTCGAAAGCAGTCCGTACCACATCGCACCGATGACCAATAAACCTGCTTGTGTATACCAATTTTCAAAAAGTTCAACCCCAAGCATGGAATACACGGAGATCACCAAACAGCCATAAGAAATGGTGGCGTAGCGACGACCCAATGAACCCAAAAGAATCCAACCGATACAAGACACAATCAGGCCCAATGCAAATAAGATCGGATGCGGGAACAACAGATAAATGGATACCGCAGTAACAAAGAACCCAATATAAGTATAAATTTGATTGAGCACGCGGACTGAAAAGCGGTCATCGATATCACTTAGACCAGCGGCAACCACACCCAAGGTGAGGGGAATGGTCATCAATTGCTGATCTAAAAAATATGGGACAAAGGCTGTTCCTGCGAAGGCAATGACCATGCGCAAGTTATACATAAAGGTCGTGTTATAGGTTGCTTGTTTCAGTCGTGCGAGCCAGGCGTTCAAAATTTTTCCTTTGCTAAAGCGATGGGGCAGTAAGCAATGTGTATCGTGTGAATTTTCACATTGAAGCCAAGAAATAATACTATGTGCAGTGTAAACTTGTCTGCAAAACTTGCTTGCGATAAATGAATTATTCTTATGAAAAGCGTCGAATCACAAAAGGAATTTTCTCAACGCTGGATCGTCTTATTGGCGTTGCTGACTGCTTTGGGGCCACTTTCAATCGATATGTATTTGCCTGCTTTACCTCAAATGGCCGATGATTTTGGTGTCACAACCCAACAAGTGGCCAATAGTCTTCCTGCGTATTTCTTGGGTTTGGCGATTGGGCAGTTAATTTATGGGCCAGTCAGCGACCGTATTGGGCGTAAAACACCGCTATATTTCGGTTTGGTTTTATATATTTGTGCCAGTTTTCTGTGTGTCTTTGCCAATAGTGAATGGAGCTTGATCGCAGCTCGCGTTCTGCAAGCCTTGGGTGGTTGTGTCGGTGTGGTGATTGCCCGTGCGGCAATTCGTGATCGCTTAAGTATGCAAGCTTCTGCTCAAGCCTTTGCCAGTATGATGATCGTGACAACAATTGCACCGATCATTGCACCTACTTTAGGCGCATGGGTATTGCAGGTGTTTGAATGGCAATACATATTTGCGGTATTGGTACTTGTCGGTATTTTTTGTCTTTTCTGCGTACATTTTTTCTTTCAAGAAACCCTGCCTGTTGAGCGACGCTTAAAATTAAGTTTGAAACAAGTCTTAGGTTTATATGGTGCGATTTTACAGGACGAAACTTTCCGTAAACCGATGCTCACAGGCTGTTTTTCTGGCGCAATTTTATTTTGTTATATCAGTGGCTCATCTGCCATTTTAATGGATGGTTATGGTCTGAGCCAACAGCAATTTGCTTATGTATTTGGGGCGAATGCTTTAGGGATTATGGTGTTTTCAACCCTCAATAAGAAACTTGCAAATCGACTGGATGTTCGCCATCGTTTGCAATTGGGTAATGCACTCCAATTGTGTGGTGTGCTGATCTTATTGGCGGCAGGATTATTTTATCTTTCATCTATCATTGTTGTAATGTTGGGCATGTTCTTATGTGTTGCTTCAATCGGCTTCACTGGGCCAAATGCCATGGCATTGGCGATGTCTGAACAAGGCTCACGAGCTGGCACAGCCAGTGCAATCATGGGAAGTATGCAATTTGCCTGTGGTCTATTGGCCGGAGTGTTTTTGAACTTTTTAGTATGGTCAGCGCTGATCAATATGGCCCTGATTATGTTGCTATTTGTAGTTGTTGCAATGATTACTATGTGTAGTTTAAAAGCTTCAGCCATGGGTTGAACTGAATGCAGGTGATGACGTTTATAGCTAGTTTGACTTAAACGTCGGTCATCAACGTACGTGTCTTATTGATCAAATATCCGCGTCACTCATTATAAATGTTCATCATCCATAACTTTCAATGAGGGCGCTATTTTCCCATTATGAATTCTATTGCTGTTTACTCGAAACATATATCTAAGTAATCATGCATTTGAAAATAAAAAGAGAAACTGTAGATCGCTGTTGTCCCACCTTTATGAAATAGAGCAACTGATAAATAAGTATTATTTGCATTAAACACAGTGCTTTATGCTGGATCATTACATATCGAATGTCTCTATCGGCAATATGTCGGATTTTGTAGTTTTTATTACATACCCTTAAGGTATGAGTTTTTACTTTTGAGGTATGGGTGTTGAACTTTTTTGCCATCTGAATCGGCTAAGTCTGAATTTTAACTAAATATTTCAGTCTATTTTCAGTGATGGATTCAGCGTTTTTGCTTTTTGCTTTCAAGTATTTCGTTATTGGGGGCAACAAGTTGGGGCTTTAATGCGACTAAAGCACGGATATGCAGCTTGAAATTTGTCCGCTCAAATAGGCGAATAACAAAGCGCCCAGAGTTAGGGCATACAACAATGACAGGACAATAGAGAGCTTAGGATGAAAACTCAAACTGTATTCCACCCAATGAAAACCCTTGTTGTTGCCATGAGTTTGGCAACGGTCTCAATGGCTCATGCAGGCAGCAATACTTCTGAAATTGAACAATTACGTGCAGAAGTTGCAGAACTGAAAAGTTTGATTAAAGCGCAGCAGCAAGTTCAACAACAGCAACAAACAGAGATTCAGCAAGTTAAAGCGCGTCCTGTTGCACCACCACCGCCACCAGCTACTCCAGCTGCAAGCTTGAAATCTAAAACTGGTGCAGATGTAAGTCTTTATGGTTTTGTTCGTGGTGATGCGAACTACATCATCGAAGGTGCGGATAACGACTTCAACAACGTACATACCTCTAAAGAAGAAGCACGAGATAAACTTCGCGCAACTGCAAAAACCACACGTTTTGGTTTAGATTTTACAGCACCTGTCGGTGGTGATAATAAAGTGGGCGGTAAAATTGAAGTCGACTTTGCAGATGCAAGTGGTTCAAATGATGGACTTCGCTTACGTCACGGTTACTTAACCTTTAACAACTGGTTATTTGGTCAAACGACATCTAACTTTTTGTCTAGCCATGCACCAGAAATGATTGATTTCAATACAAACTTGGGTGGTGGTACTACACGTATTCCTCAAGTTCGTTATAACTACAAATTAGCTCCAGATACTCAATTATTTGTTTCTGCGGAAGAAGGGGATAGTAAAGGGACTGTTGCTGCAGATCCGACATATCGCCTTCCAAACTTAACTGCCAAAGTGACTCAAGTTTTTGCAGCAGGTAAAGGCACAGCTTCAGCTCGTGCATTGGTTGAAAACTACAAATCTAAAGCTGCGGATAATACAGAAACAGCTTGGGGTGTAGCAGCGGGTGCATCTTATGCAGTGACTGATCAATTGAAATTGAATGGTGATGTCTCGTATACGGAAGGCAACAGCAACTATTTATATGGTTCTAACTCGGCTTACTCTGTTGTAGATGGAAACATCGAGCAAAACAAATTCACTGCTGTACAAGTGGGTGCAACTTATAAGTTTAATGAAAAACTACGTTCAACTTTAGCTTATGGTGCACTATTTGCTGATGATGGCAGCGCGTATGCGAAACATATATCTAATGTAAATGCGAACGAAGAAGCACAGCAAGCTTGGATTAACTTTATTTACGCACCTGTAAAACCAGTTGAACTTGGCTTGGAATATGTAAACGGTAAACGCAAAAACTTTGCGGGTGAATCTTATAACGATGACCGAGTTGGTTTAATGGCAAAATATAGCTTCTAAGCTCAAATCATCGATCAGAATCGATCAAAAAAGCCTGACTCAGTTCAGGCTTTTTTGTTTAAAAAAGGGGATATATCAATGTAAATGAACCCAGAGCACTAAGCAGATGGATTCACTAAATCGCCTGTGTCATGATGTTGTACTGGTTAAAGCAGTCGTTGAACCACGTCCTACATGAGCATCATGTTCAAATCTTTAATATTTTATATAGATAAAAAATACGAATGCATTTAAATAAAAACAATTAGATATAACTTTAAATTATAGAAAAATTAACTTTTTGTAATAAAAAGTACTGAAATTTTATTATTCAGGCTGCATAATGTGCGACTTTTCAGAAATAGTGCGAAACAGTACAGACATACACAATGTTCTGTCATTAAATTTGCTTCATTTGAGGCTGTTTCTCAATTTAAAACTTTTAGCGATTTGTTAGTCATTTTGAGTTGATTTTTAAAGCTCAGACTTACTTATTTGAATCAGATGATGAATATTTTTCAAACTCTTTAGCTTGAGTCGTTTAATTGCATTATTGATTTGAAATTACAAAATGTAGTTGTATTTCAGACCATAAAGGCAGCTAATGCTGATAGAAGAGCTTTAAAAATATTCAAATAATTTTGGACAAATTATATGGAATTTAGTTTTAACGCGTTTTATACCTTAATCGCAGCGGTAATTGTGCTTTTGTTGGGACGATTTCTTGTTAATCGTATTGGATTTTTAGGTCGATACAACATTCCAGAGCCTGTTGCCGGTGGTTTAGTTGCCGCGATTATTTCTTTGGTGGTACACAGTCTTTGGGGCTATAGCATTACAACGAGTAGTGAATTACAAACGAGTTTCATGCTGATTTTCTTCGCTTCTATTGGCTTAAGTGCAAACTTTGCCAAATTAAAAGAGGGCGGAATCGGCTTGGTCATCTTTATCGTCGCTGTTGCTTCATTCATCATGGTGCAGAACCTCGTAGGTATCAGTCTTGCGACGGTGCTAGGTATTGACCCTCTGATTGGCTTGATTGCAGGTTCTATTACCCTTACTGGTGGTCATGGTACTGCAGGCGCATGGGGTGAAATTTTAGAAGTTCAACATGGCATTCAAGGTGCATTAGCCTTAGGTATGGCAAGTGCGACATTTGGTTTGATTATTGGCGGCATTATCGGTGGTCCACTGGCTAAGCTATTAATTAACCGCTATCAACTTGCAACGCCACGTACTCATGAACAAATTGAAAAAAGTGATAACACTCCTTTAGCAGATATTAATTCAACAGAATATGTGCCGTTTGAATATCCGCATCGAGTTCGTCTCATTACAGCAGATAATGCGATTACCACATTAGGTTTATTTGCAGGGTGTTTAGCATTTGCGGACTTCATGACCGATTTTAGTAAAGGTACTGTATTTGAATTACCGACATTTGTTTGGGCACTGGCTGGTGGTGTAATTTTACGAAATGTACTGGAAGGTATTTTCCGTGTACAAATTTTCGACCGCGCTATCGATGTATTTGGTAATGCATCTCTATCTTTGTATTTGGCGATGGCATTGTTGTCATTAAAGTTATGGCAATTGTCTGATCTCGCTGGCCCACTTGTAGTCATTTTGGGTGCACAAACGCTGACGATGGCTTTGTATGCTGCTTTTGTGACTTTCCGTGTCATGGGTAAAAACTACGATGCTGCTGTTTTATCAGCAGGTCACTGTGGTTTTGGTATGGGTGCAACCCCGACGGCTGTGGCAAATATGCAAGCGATTACAAATATGTATGGCCCTTCACATAAGGCATTCTTAATTGTGCCGCTATGTGGCGCATTCTTTGTTGATTTAATTAATGCGACGGTTATTCAATTAATTCTCAAATTTTTCGCTTAATTCTACAAAGGCTCTAATTTAGAGCCTTTGTTTTTGTATTCGCATTTTAGGTATTGATTATGGATGAACAATTAAATGCAACTCTCATGGGCTGGGTCAAAGTTTTTAATGATCCGCTTTGGGATTTCTTAGTCGTATTCTTAGTGGCGGTTGGTATTTTCTATACCTTAATCACTGGCGCAGTTCAGATTCGTCTATTTTTTCATAGTATTAAAGTGATGAAATCTAGCCGTAAAGAAGGCGATGATGAGCATGGGATTACACCATTCCAAGCCTTTGTGACGGGACTGGCAAGTCGTGTCGGCGTAGGTAATGTCGCAGGTGTTGCAATTGCGATTGCAATTGGTGGGCCAGGTGCAGTGTTTTGGATGTGGTTTACCGCATTTTTAGGCATGAGTTCAGCATTTGTGGAATCTTCACTTGCACAGCTCTTTAAAGTGCGTGATACGCAAAATCAGCAATTCCGTGGTGGACCAGCGTATTACATTACACAAGGTTTAAAGCAAAAGTGGTTGGGTGTGGTTTTTGCCATCGCGCTGATTTCAACCTATGGTTTTGTCTTTAATGCGGTGCAAGCCAATGCGATTACAGGTGCGACCTCACATGCGTGGGGCTGGGATAAAGCCAACATCATTTTAGACTTAGGTGGTTTCGGTTTTGAAATCTCTTGGGTGGGCTTATTCTTGGTGCTCATAACTGCGCTGATTATTTTTGGCGGGATTAAACGGATCGCCAAAGTTGCAGAAAGATTTGTGCCCTTTATGGCTTTGCTTTATCTCGCAGTTGCTTTCTATGTTGCATTTGCTAACTTTGCGATTCTCCCAGATATTTTCCAGTTAATTTTCAGTAAAGCCTTTGAATTTGATGCAGCAGCAGGTGGTTTTTTCGGTGCTATGGTTTCTATGGCAATGATGCAAGGGATTAAACGTGGTTTATTCTCCAATGAAGCCGGTATGGGTTCTGCACCCAATGCTGCGGCAGCATCAGACGTTAAACACCCAGTCAATCAAGGCTTAGTTCAAATGCTCGGTGTATTTGTCGACACATTTGTGGTGTGTACCTGTACGGCCATCATTATTTTGGCGTCCGGTTTGTATGAAAATGCAGGCTTTGAAGGCGTTGCTTTGACGCAAATGGCGCTTGAAAGCCAGATTGGCGCATGGGGAGATGACTTCCTTGCTATTATCTTGTTCTTATTCGCTTATTCTTCAGTAATCGGTAACTATGCTTATGCTGAAGGTAATGTGCAGTTTATCAATAACAATCCTAAGGTCATGTTTGTATTCCGCGTATTCGTCCTCATGATGGTGTACTTTGGTTCAATCATGAGTGTGCCTCTGATTTGGAACTTAGCGGATCTCTTCATGGGCGTGATGGCGAGTATTAACCTCTTTGCAATTTTATTGCTGACTCCATTCTTATTGATGTTGATGAAAGACTACACCTCACAGTTAAAACGTGGTGTAAAAGAGCCAGTGTTTAAGATGGATGAACATCCAAAATATAAGGATCGTGTTAATTCCGATATTTGGTAAAGTCAAAAATTAACTTTAAAAAGCTCCGTTGTCGGGGCTTTTTTTGCTAGATAAGAGCTTAAATCCTGATGTGGAAATTCTGCTAGACATTGAAATTTTGACAGCCAATGACTTTCTAGGTTGTATGTCAATATAATGTGCATCGGTCAGAGGCATTAACGAATAATAACAGTGACGTGAATGCGGACTGATTAGACTACTTTTTCTCTTCAAATCTCGAGTTGCATTTGGAATATCTCTCAATGAAAAGCATAACTGTTTTGATGACTGCATTAGCAATCAGCCTTGTGGGTTGTCAAAGTGTGGGCTCAAAAACGATCAGCGCTGAAACAACCTCACAAATTCGGACTTATACAGCAGCACCTGCACAGGTGGCGAATAACCGCATTGACTTTAAAAAAGTGAAAAAGCAGGAAAAGCGTCCGATTGTTGCTTTGGTTTTAGGGAGTGGTGGGGCACGTGGTTATGCGCACATTGGCGCCATTCAGATACTTGAACAGCAGGGAATACACCCTGATTTCATTGTCGGAACCAGTGCGGGTAGCATTGTGGGTTCAATCTATGCTTCAGGTAAAAGTGCCAATGAGTTAAGAGATATCGCCTTAAATATGAAAGCCAATGATGTTCGAGAAATACGTTTGGACAAAAAAGGCTTTTTTGACGGTAAAAAAGTTGAAGATTATATCAATGAGCAAGTTGATGACGTGCCTTTAGAGTTGCTAAAAACCCCAATGTATGTGGTGGCAACCGAGTTAAAGGATGGCAAAAAAGTCGTGTTCAACTATGGCAATACGGGGCAGGCTGTTCGTGCTTCGGTGTCGATTCCAAGTATGTTCATTCCCACGATTATTGAAGACACAGAATATGTTGATGGCGGATTGGTCAGCCCTGTTCCTGTGGATGTTGCACGCGATTTAGGGGCAGATATTATTATTGCAGTAGATATTTTGGCACGACCTATTCATACCGAAACGTCTAATGTTTGGGGCTTGTTTAACCAAAATATCAATATTATGCAAAATCGTTTAGCTCAAGAAGAACTCAAGCGAGCAGACATTGTGATTCAACCTGATTTACGTGAAAAAGCACATATATTTGATGTGAAAGGGCGTGAAGCGACGATGCTTGCAGGTGAAGAGGCAACCTTAGAAAAACTTGGAGAGATTTCTCGGGTTTATGCTGAACATCAATATAGCAAGGGACATCATATTCCTTATTTAGCAGCCAAAGACTAGGTTGGTACGATCCGTAAATTGACATGCATCCTGTTCACCTAGCAGGGTGCATTTTTATTTCAGCTAAGCATTTTAATTTTTGCTCTCAGCTCTTCCCATGCTCAATAGTATCTAGTAATCATTAATATATTGGATGTTGATTGGTTTTAGGTCTTAATCAAAAGATTTGCCAAATATAAAAATCGTAATAATAAGAAAATATACAGTTAATTATTTGAAATTAATTAAGAAAATCATATTAATTGGTTTTACGTAGATTTTAAGAGTATATACCTATATTAGCGTTTTTATTCATGTGTTTACGTTTACCAATACTGTTGAAGTGTTTAGAATATCATCAGGTTATTAATACTTAAAACCAATAAATATTTTAAAGGTGGCTGTAGATGAAAACGCTTGATGTAGGACAAAAAGTAAAGCTTGCGATGATGGAAGAGAGCGTGTTTATTGTCACTCATGTGCATGTAGATAATTCTTACACGCTAGAAAGTACCAATGATGGTGGACAAAAAACCAGCTATGACAACGTATCTTTCGAGATGTTAAAAGTCTTAGAAGATTAAGTTTAATGCCGTGCTATGTTGAATCGATGGAGCAACGCGTTTTAATGAATATGTTTTAAATATAAAACACAGCATAGCTTGGATTAAAAAATTGATAGATAGCGCGATAAATACTTGTTTATCGGGTGTATATCGTTATCGATATATATTTTACTGAATGATGGTATGATCACTATAAATAATAATGATGGTTTTTTTGCCGATTTGAACATTTAATCTTGATTAAAATCTATATAATAATCACATTAATCATTGTTATATCACGAGTCTAGAGAAACAAGATGTCCCCATTAGATCAAATTGCGAATGCACTAGACGACCAGTCAGAATTATCGATGTCAGTTTTAATGACTCCTGACATGGCGAATTTTTCGGGTAATGTGCATGGTGGAACGATTCTAAAATTGTTAGACCAAGTCGCGTATGCTTGTGCAAGTCGCTATTCTGGTAGCTACGTGGTGACACTATCAGTTGATAAAGTAAATTTTAAAGAACCAATTCACGTGGGTGAGTTAGTGACTTTCCTTGCAAGTGTGAACCATGTAGGTCGTACTTCTATGGAAATTGGTATTCGTGTTGAAGCGCAGAACATTCAAAAACGTACAGTGCGTCATACCAATAGTTGCTATTTCACAATGGTTGCTGTTGATGATCAAGGTAAACCAAAACAAATTCCGGCATTGAATCTAGATAATGACTGGAAACGTTGTCGTTTCGAAGCTGCGGAACATCGTAAAGTGGCACGTTTACAGGAAAATCATCATCCTTCTTGCAGTATTTATAAAAAGTCGACACAAAGCTAATCGCTTTGGTGGCTGAATATTTGAAAAGATCGCTTTGGCGATCTTTTTTTTATTCTGAAATTCGTCTGGAGAGTGCAGTTGGGATTTGAATTCCGAGTATGCGACTAAAGTTTATTCTTCACAGCTCAGTTAATGATAGTCATTCAGTCCAATACTGTTTAATATAAAACGATACGTAGCGTTTCGTTTTTTAAATTATGAGTGAAACTGAAAAAACTTCTCGGCGTAAGCAATGTATCTTACAGGCAGTCACAGATGCTTTAGCGGAAAGTGATTATCGAAGCATGACCATTGAAGATATTGCGGCTCGTGCAGGCGTGGGAAAATCGACGATTTACCGTTGGTGGAAGCATAAGTCCGATCTGGTTTTCGATGCTTTTAAAGCGCACACCGCGTCGGTGTTTGAACTCGATTTATCACAAAGTTTAGAGTTCAATCTAAATCAACAATTGCTCAAACTATCACGGGCTTTAAATCAGTACGTGGGTCGAGCATTGCTGGTTGTATTGGCGGAGCATCGTGAAGCAGCGGGTGAGTTTTTTAAACAGTATTTGTTACCTCGACGAGAAGCAACACGTGAGCTGATCCAATTGGCCATTCAACGAGGCGAAATTCGCGCGGATTATCCTTTCGAACTCATGTTGGACATGTTGTACGGCCCGATTCATTATCAGATTATTTTCTTTAATACCCAGCCAGATGAAGACTATATCAAGCGACTGGTGCAGTTGGCGCTAAACCCGATTTTTACGCAGTCCCAAGCCACGCGTAGCAGCGAGACAATGATCTCATGACTACTCAACATCAGGCATCGCTATGGAACAAGTCTTTCGTTTTTTGTCTGTGTAATAACTTGTTTTTATTTAGCTATTACTTTGCGCTGCTGACCATATTGCCCATTTATATTATGAAAGAATTGGGTGGTTCGATTCAGCAAGCGGGTATGGCTTTAACGCTGTTTTTGGTGTCATCCATTGCGATTCGTCCCTTTTCCGGCATGATCATTGAGCGTTTTGGTAAAGCCAATTCTGTACGTATTTCAGGCTTTATCTTTGTCGTTTTTGCGCTGAGTTATTTGTGGATTGACAGCATGTGGTCGTTGTTGGTCATTCGTTTTTTACATGGTTTTTGGTTCAGTATATTAACCACGGTCAATGTTCCCATCGTAAATGATTACATCCCAGATCATCGAAAGGGCGAAGGCATGGGCTACTTTGTCATGTCGACCAACTTAGGAGTGGTGATCGGGCCATTTTTAGCGCTGAGTATGATTCAATTCAGCAGTTTTAGTACCTTATTTGCAGTATTAGCCTTATTGGTTGCAGTGGGCTATATTTTTACGTGGTTGGTTCAAATACAAGAACACGTACAGCATAAATCAAGTGATCAAGCGAGCCAATCCGCAGCCATCCAATGGCGTGATGTGATAGAAACACGGGTACTTGCCATCAGTTTTGTGGCATTGCTGACCGCATTTGCATATTCGAGTGTGATGAGTTTTATCACCGCTTATGCTGAACTGAAGCATTTACTTGCTTATACCACTATCTTTTTTATTGTCTTTGCCGTATCGATGTTGATCGTCCGTCCTTGGGTTGGCAAAGTTTATGATCGCAAAGGCCCGAGCGCAGTCATCTATCCATCCTTTATTTGCTTTGCCCTTGGTTTGGTGATTGTTAGTTTTCTCACGAATCAATGGCTGCTTTGGATATCGGCAGTTTTTATGGGCATCGGCTACGGTTCAGTGTTCCCATGCCTGCAAACGGTCGCGATTCAAACGGTAGAAAAAGCCCGAATGGGACATGCAATATCCACCTTTTTTGCCTTGTTTGATATTGGCCTTGCTGTCGGTTCGGTCATTATGGGTGTGCTGATTGCATACTTTGGATTTCAGGCAACCTATTTATTTTGTGCAGTGATGGTGCTGTTCACTTTGTGGATGTATCGTCTATTCGTGGCAAACCAATTTAAACGCAGTGCTTTAGGAGCTGAATAATGGAATTACGACATCTACGATATTTTGTTGCGGTTGCCGAAGAGCTAAATTTTACTAAGGCTGCGCAGCGGATGTGTACAGTGCAACCTTCTTTAAGTCAGCAAATTAAAGACTTAGAACAGGAAGTTGGGGTGCAATTATTGATGCGAACCAACCGAAAAGTTGAGCTGACTGCAGAAGGTCAGGCCTTTTTAAAAGAAGCGCGTTTGAGTTTAGAGCATGCTGAAAAAGCCATGATAGATGCGCGTCAAATTGCGCAGCTCAGTAAAGAACAACTGAATATCGGCTTTGTTCCTGTGGCTGAAATGAAGGTCTTTCCTTATATCATGCCAAATATCCGTGCTCAGTTTCCTGAGTTGAAAATTCATTTTCATAGTTTAATGGATGTCGATCAGATCAGTGCAGTGCGTAAAGGGGAGATTGATATTGCCTTTACCCGTTATGTCGAAGAAAGCCCTGATATAGAATCTGTTCAGATTTTTACTGAGCCTTTGGCGCTGATTGTACCAAAAAATTCGCCTGTGGCAGAACAGCGGCATATCAGCATTAAAAACATGAATAATCAGGATTTTATTATTAGCGATGAACATTCATCACCTGAGCTATACCGAATTATTCAGGATTTCTTTAAGCAAAATAAACTGAATGTGAACTTGGTACAGCATTCGACCAATATTTTGTTAAATGTCAATTTGGTCGGTATGGGCGTGGGGTGGAGTTTGGTACCGTCTTATGTCATTCCATTGCTCGGTGATAAAATATTGGTTAAAAGTACGGTTGAACCTTTGCCGACCATTGGTTTGTATGCGAGCTATCGAAAAGATCGTAAAAATGATGCAATCGAATTGATTTTAAAAGTCTTAAAAGAGCAGTTCTATATGGGCTTTTTCTAAGCCTTTAAATATTGCCCTAAGATTTAAATGAAAAAATCCCGAATTAAGCGCTTCGGGATTTTTTTAGTTATCGTATTTTTAATCATAGATTAAATGAAGAATGGAGCTTGTTCAGCTCATTCATTTAAACCATTTTTGTAAATAGGGTTTCATCACACGGTAGGCAATCAAACCGATAATAATAATCAGATAGAGTGGCCAAATCGTAATGAGAATAACCAACAGGCTCAATACAAATTGCCAACCTTTTTGAATACCATACCACGCTCTTTGCCAGAAACTATCGCCATTTAACTGCGCAACAGCATCAAGATTAATATCGATATGTTTACGGACAGTGGCAGGTTGAGTAAATCCAATCACAATCGTGCTATAGCGGACACGATCTTGAACTTCTAAGCGGGTCAGTCGTGAGATTTCATTGACTTGCGCAGCTGCAACATGGTCGGGCACGACCTGTGTTTGTGACATTTTTTCTTCGAGTAGTTTTAGCTCATAGCGTTTTGCCGAATATTGCTGACGGTTCAAAAAATGCATTAGTGGTAACAGTTGATTGACGAAATGTGCAGCTTTTTCACTTGGCACACGAATGATCATTTCCGCTTGCGGATTTACTTTTTCGAAGATTTTAATTTTGCCGTCAGCAATCGGGTAGGATTGACTCTCTTGCACCATAAAGTCGATATTTTTCTGTTCAATAAAGCCGCCTAAACTTAGCGTCAGTTTTTCAATTTCTAAGGCCGTTTTAACGACATCTTTCGACTCAAAACTGACATTGGCTTCTCGTACCATTTTACGTGAGGCTTCGGCTGGGTTGACCTGCTCATTTAAAATAGTTTCAGGTTTTTGTGTTGTTGCAGGCGTGGTAGACGGCTCATTGGAAGTGCTTTCCGCTGCTTGATCTTGCTGTGTACTGACTTGAGCAGGTTGTGCATCTGCGCTGGCTTCAGTTGCCATTTCTTCGGTTTTCTTGGAACAGCCTGAAATTAAAATCACCGTTAACATGGCAATTAAATATTTATTTTTCATCGATGTAGAGCTCAATTGTTTGATTATCAGAAAGTCAGAGTAAATACTTTTTGCTTTAAATATAAATTCAAATTTAGCGTAATTATTAGTCGGGCGTATTGTATCGGAAAGTGTTTAAAGCACGGATGAACGCAACATAATTCTACATAAAGCCGCGTATAGTAATAGACAGAACAACAAGGATGAAAATAAGGATATCTACAATGAACCCAGCAATGAAACTCTACAGCAATCCACGCTCACGCAGTAATACCATTCTGCCTTTATTGAAAGAATTAGACATCGAGTCAGAAGTTGAGATTATTGAAGTGCCATATGAAGAGATGCACCAAGCGGCATATCTCAAGATTAATCCCATGGGCAAAGTTCCCTGCTTGGTCGATGGTACTGCCGTGATCAGTGAAACTGCAGCCATCTTTAGTTGTTTAGCCGATAAATTTAGTGAAAAAGGTTTAGCTCCCGCCTTAGATGACCCAAAACGTGGTGAATATTTGAAATGGATGTTTTTCTGTCATGGTCCGCTGACTGAATACATGGACATGAAAAATGTCGGCATTAGCACTGAGTTGATGGATGAGAAACGTGGCAGTTTGAGTTTTGGTAATGAAAAAATACTTTTAGATTTTATTAAAACAGGGCTTGCGCAGGCCCAGCCATATCTGTTGGGGGATAAAATTAGCGCAGCAGATTTATATTTGGCTTATTGGATGGTGTATGCCATTTCATTCAAAATATTGCCATATTTAGAGGAATTTAAACCTTTTATTCAGCAGATTCAGCAACGTGAATCGGTAAAAGATGTGCATTGGTTTCAGTCGGTTTAACTTGGATGCTTATTTGATTGTTGGCTGAACTTGGTATTGCTATATGTCTATTCATATAACTCTTTCTTTGAGAACTAAAAAGAAAGAGTTTTAAATATCAATCACTAAGATGATAAAGCGATTTTAATTATTGCCATAAATAATGTATGGCATATATTGCGCTAAATTAAATAGACTCAATCGTTGTTGGTTCTATTTAAAAAATCATGGGCTTCATCATCAGATAGAGGTGGGCCTAAATCTCTTTCAAGTTTGGCATATATTTCGAGTAGCCTTTTTTGTTGAGGATCCATATCTAATGCACGATGCTGCTGATATGTTAATTGATCATTAATCCAATAATAATGCTGAACCGCAGCCCCTGCGAAACTGGTTTTCAAATGGAGTTTGTAATAACCAGAAAATTTATGTTTCTTGGTATCTAGACAGAGATACGCGAAGGTAGACCAACCACTTTCGGGAAATTTAAGGCGAGCTCGGCAGGGCTTCTTTTCTAGTGTAAATGTGGGTGAATAGACTTGGCCTTTTAGAATGATATTTTTATCTTGACCAAAATATTGGGCTTGTAATGCAAATAAAGCAAGAATCACTGTGGTGAGAAAAAAGCTGGCAATGACTGAATAAAAAAATGAAATGTATAAATGGAAGGACAAAAAATTAGATTCTTCGTTTTTGTTCACATCTTTTTCTAAGCGTAATAAATAGCAATTCAAAGAAATAAGAAAACAGAGGCAAAAAACGAAAATAGATAACCAACTATTGGCATGAAAATGATGTATCTCTACGAAAATGAGTGAACAGATAAAAATAAAGCCCAACAAACTATAAATGAATAATTTCTGAAATCTTTTTTGCATTTTGCGAAGCTTATAATTATGTATTGAACGATTATAGCATCTGATGTTTATAGTGATTATAGAAAAAATCACCATGCTTTATGCATGGTGATTTTTAATTCTTGCAGATCTATTTGGATTATTAAGCATGCAATTTTGCAAACAATTGTTGGCTCACGCTGTCTAAAGTTTGTGGAATTGCAATCGCTGCAACAAAACGGTCTGGGCGAAGAATCGTAATAGATTCAGTGGTTTTACCAAACCAACCACGAATATCAGTACCAATATCACCAATCGTGATCACATTGTCGTACTTGGTGCGATTTTCATTGCTAAGTTGAACAGCAGGCAATACTTGGATAAATTTAACGCCCAATTTTTGCCATTTTTTCATGGTCGCATCTGACAGACCCCATTTTGGATCGACGCCCCAAGCAATGATTGCAAAGTCGTTACCGATGACTTCATCAAGTAGGACTTTTTCACCAGATTCAAGTTGAACATATGGTTGAATGAACATTTTACCCACAGGTGAATCTTTAACACCGTTATTGATCAATGCACCATCGTTGTACTTCGGCATTGGCTTGAAGCGCATTTCCAATAGATATTGTTTGATCGGTTTGATGTAATTGAGTGCATAGGCGATACCATCACGCACGAAACCTTGCCATTTTTTTGGTGGCGCAAGGACATGACCCGCCATTACAGAAAGATCAATCATCGCTTTTGCATGATCTTTACGTTCAACTTGGTATGTATCTAAAAGCGCTGGGCCAGCTTTGCCTTGTACAACCATTGCAACTTTCCACGCAAGGTTGAACGCATCACGCATACCACTGTTATACCCTTGACCTTGCCATACTGGCATGATGTGCGCAGCATCACCTGCAAGTAAAATACGGTCTACACGGAATTTATCTGCAATACGGGCATTGTGGGTATAAACGCGCTGACGAATCACTTCAATACCATCGGTCGTTGGAAGTACTTTCGACAATAGTTTGGCAATGTTTTCAGGTTTGCTTAATTCTTCTTGAGTTTCACCAGGCATCACCATAAATTCGAAACGACGAATACCGTGTGGAAGTGCAGCAGATACATAAGGACGCACAGGGTCACAGCATAGGTAAATGTGTGGCGTTGCAAGTGGGTCATTATTGATGTCGATCACGATCCATTGGTTCGGTGCAGTTTTACCATCGAAGCCGATGTTGAGGGTACGACGTACCACAGAGTTACCACCATCACAAGCAATCAAATACTGCGCTTGAATTATTTCAGCTTCACCGTCTTTATTTTGAATATTGAGCGTTACACCATTGGCATCTTGGCTAAAATCAGACAATTGACGAGAGAATAAAACATTTGTGGTTTCGTACTGTTTTAAACCTTGTAGCAGTACATTATCGACTTGCGGTTGAATAAAGGCATTACGACGTGAGAAACCAAATTCACGAGTGAGCGGTTGAATGTCTGCGAAACAACGACCTTTAGGGGTTAAGAAACGCATCGCGTGGTTCGGTGTCGTATGCGGTAACACTTGGTCCACTAAACCTAATGATTGGATGGTACGTAATGATTCATCATCAATACCAATCGCACGTGGGTAGTCAATCAGGCTGTCCAGTTGTTCAATCACAGTGACATTGACGCCTTGCTTACTTAAGTAGTTTGCAATGGTTAAGCCGACAGGACCTGCGCCCAGAATGGCAACTTCCGTTGTGTAATTTGCTTTATTGCTCATGCGTAAACATCCAATCACTTCACATATGCCACTATTAAGTTCTAAACAGAGACTTTCAACAAGCTAGGCATAAGTCGAAACGATGAATCGAATTGTCGTGTTTTTTGCAGGGTTTTATTTTAAGTGGATGATATATATTTATTTATATGAAAATCATCAATCATTTTGAATGATTTATCGATCATTAAAATCTATCAATTAGTAGCTTTGAGCATAAAAAAGCCGAACCATTTTTCAATGATCCGGCGACTTTAATTCATTTAGCACAACATTCTATTAGTGAGGGATAAATGTTGAGCAGCAGACTAAATGAATTTAGCGTGTGGAGTACGCTATCCGTCTATTACTGAGCAGGTTGAGCTAGTGCAGAACCTTCAGCATTGGCTTCTGAAGCAGGTTGAGCAGCAGTACCTTCAGCAGCAGTTGTTTCAGTCGCTGGCTGTTCTTGAGTGCTAACCACTACTTTTTCTTGTTCAGGTGCTTCTTGTTTATCTTTGCTCGCAGCAAAACTTGTTGCAGCTGCAGCAGCTAGAGTAGAAGCAAGTAAAATTTGAGTTAATTTCATTTTGAGCATCCTTATATATTTTAGTAAGTCCTGAAAAGATCATCACGTCCATCAGGAGAGAACTCATGCTAAATCGAGAAAACCGAGTGATCAATGCGAGCAACAAAGTGAAACAGACTGGTTAACTGGATGAATACATAACCGTCCATCCTGTGTTTTAAATGTAAAAAAAATATCGGAATCTTCATTTAACTTTGCAAGAAAAAATGACCAAATCGACTTCATGATTCATTCATTGTTTACATGATGATTACATCGAAGTCGTAATTAAGCTGAATCCAGAATTTTCACTAAAATCCAAATGTAAGGATTCTTTTCGATATGGCTATTTTTTTAAATATAAGAGTTAACTTTGCCAATAAAATGTGACCAGATATGTCATGCATTCATGCAAATGGAATAAATAGGCTGTTTAACAGCCAGATCATCATTCAATGCCTCGGATACTAGGCTGATCTATGCTTTAGGAAAATGAAGACGGAGAAATGAAGACTAGGCTTGCAGCATTTTTTTGAAATCATTATGGTAAAGGCCATCAATCATTGGCTATTTATTTGAGTGACTCACTTTTGAAATTAGTTTCTACCCACGGTGCGATTCCGGTTCATATTATTTCTGGCTTTTTAGGTGCGGGTAAAACCACAATTTTACAGCAGTTATTAAAGCAAAAGCCAGCGGGCGAAACTTGGGCCGTACTGATGAATGAGTTTGGGCAAATCGGGGTCGATCAACAGATGTTGCCGCAAGATCAGGGCTTTGCGGTGAAGGAATTATTGGGTGGATGTCTATGTTGTAGCAGCCAACTGCTGATGCAAATTGCGTTGTCACGGTTATTGTCAGAGGTGAAACCCGACCGACTGTTTATCGAGCCAACAGGTTTGGGGCATCCTGGACAACTTTTGGAGCAATTGACTGAGCCACATTGGCATCCGCATTTAGCCATGCGGGCATTGGTGACCGTGGTTGATGGCTCACGCTTACATGATCAAGATTGGACATCGCAAAACCTGTATGCCGATCAACTCAAAGTGGCACAAATCGTGGTGGTGTCTCATGTCGATTGTATGAGTGATGCCGATCAAGCTGGTTTGGAACGACTCAAACAAGCGTATTTACCGTATCAGCAGCAATGGATCAATGTTGTCAAAGGTGATTTAAAACTGACACGTATTGATCTTGCCTATGTGGGAAGTCCGCGTAAAATTCAGCCTTTATTGGCGATGCAAAAGCAAATGCCGGTTGATGTACCCACAGAAATTAAACAGTTGCCTTATCATTATGTTGAATCCGCTCAGGGCTATAGTGTCGCAGGTTGGAAACTCCCAAAACGTTGGATTTTCGACTTTTTTGAGTTGTTAGATTTACTCTGTGAGCAGCAAGATTGGCTACGAATCAAAGGTATTTTTCAGACAGACCAAGGGTGGAAAACCTTTAACTTTAATCCTGATCAGTTTAATTATCAGTCGAGCGAGGAAAGTATCGATAATCGTGTCGAAATTATTTACCAAACTGAACGTGAATGGCTCGAATTTGAAGATCGCTTAATGCAGTGTCGTATCGATGCCGATAAAGCGGAGAAATAAGTAAATCAACGCAGCAAAAGCTTGCTAAATCTTATATGCTAAGCGCCAAATTTGAGGACTTTACCATGGCGCTAAAAGCTACAATTTATAAAGCAGATTTGAACATTGCCAATATGGATGTACACCAATATGGTGATTATCAATTGACGATGGCTTTGCATCCTTCTGAAACGATTGAACGTTTGATGGTACGTGTCTTGGCATATGCACGCTATGCAGATGAAGCATTAGAATTTACCAAAGATCTTTTCGAAACAGACGAACCAGCGCTGTGGGAAAAAGATTTAACAGGTCAATTGGTGAAATGGATTGAAGTCGGTTGCCCTGACGAAGACAAAGTCAAAAAAGCCAGTGCTCGTTGCTCACACGTTGCTGTGATTACCTATGGTTCTTCAGTAGACGAATGGTATAAACGCAACAGCAAACTGAAAACCCTGAAGAATGTTGAAATTTGGCAATTATCTGAAGCGAGTACAGCTGCCATTCAAGAGTTATGCGAACGAACCATGTCTTTACAATTAAACGTAATGGATGGCGAATGGACTTTGATTGGTGATAAAGCTCAAGCGGTGATTGAATGGACACAATTGCAATAAGCGCATGATTTGATTTAACGCATCCTGATGGATGTGAGTTTAGGCTTGCATCCTGACTATAAAATTCGGTATATCTACAAACAATGAGAAAATTTTAAAGATGGGGAGCAGCCGATGTACCCTGATTTTTATTTGTTATTTGTGGCGCTTATGATTGGCGCTGTCATTGGTGCGGAACGTGAGTACCGAAGTAAGTCGGCAGGTCTGCGCACCATGATTATGGTCAGTTTAAGTTCATGTTTATTTACTATCTTATCGTTACGTATCGGCGTTGATAGTCATGATCGAATTGCGGCCAATATTTTGACTGGCCTCGGCTTTTTGGGTGCGGGGGTAATTTTTAAAGATGAAAATCGAATTTCAGGCATTACCACAGCAACTACCATTTGGATGACCGCTGCCTTAGGCATGGCTGCGGGAGCGGGCTATGTCATGCTGAGCTTGATTGGTACGGTGATTGTGCTGATCGTTTTAATTGTTTTGATTTATATTCAAGCGTGGATTGAAGCGAAAAACCAAGCACGGAGTTATCGTATCGTTTGTCACTTTCGACAACAAACGCTGGATGACTATGAAGAGCTGTTTAAAACCTATCAAATGCAAGTGGTTCGTAGTGTGCGACATAAAACTGAACATAAAATCAGTGGGCGTTGGATCTTAATTGGCTCTGCGACAAACCATAGAAAATTAACTCAAGATCTAATGAATGATCAGGATATTCTGGAGCTCAATTTTTAACAGCGTATTTACTACGGCATCCAAAGTAATCCTGTTTATAATAGGGTTTTATTTTGATTGCGGCATTTGAGGTTGAGAGCATGAGCAAAGAATTAGAAATTATTGACTTAGTGGTAGGCGAAGGTAAAGAAGCGGTTAAAGGCGCTTTGATTACAACACACTATACAGGCTGGTTAGAAGACGGCACTAAATTCGATTCATCACTGGATCGTGGTAATTATTTTGAAACGGTAATTGGTACAGGCCGTGTGATTAAAGGTTGGGATCAGGGCATCATGGGGATGAAAGTCGGTGGTAAACGTAAGTTAATCGTGCCATCACATTTGGCTTATGGTGAGCGTAAAATGGGCAATGTGATTCCTGCCAATTCAAATCTTATTTTTGAGATTGAATTGTATGATGTAAAAACGCGCGATTAATACAGCGACTGTTTTAGATCAGTGACATGGACGTTATTGATCAATTGGATAAAATAGTAGTTGTTATTTTTGTCTTTTACCGTAGATTAGAATAATTGCTCGAGTATAAACGCAGGAATCAAAGCCGTTGTCTTTACAGTTGCCTTGCACCAGATTGTTCTGGGTTCTTACCTTTATTATTTTTACATTGGCACTCACTGTATCGACTGCTCAAGCACAGTATGAAACTGCTCCTAAATCGTTTTATTTAAAACATCAAAACGAAGTTAACCAAATCTACTTCACGGAATACACCAGTAGCCTCTTACAAGGCAAATGGTTGTTTTATCCAAATCAATTTTTAACGTCTCCGAGTTCGGTTCTAGTCGGTCAAACGGTCTATCTGCCTGCATCATTTAAAGACATCACAGGGGACAGTAAAGGTTTTGGGACATTTACTGGACATTTCCAAATCCCTAAACAATTTATTGGTCGACGTATCGCGGTATTGATTCCAAATCAGTACGGTGCGTATCGGGTATTTTTAAATGGTGATGTGATCGTTCGTTTGGGCGAGGTGGGGCGTACTGAAGCAGAACAAAAAACGGAGAATGCACCGCGAATTGCCTATTTTGTGGCACAAGATGAATATTTCACTTTAACCATTCAGGCTTCAAGTTTTAACAGTATGCATGGCGGGTTTGAAAACCCAATGCGTATTGGTATCGCCAAGACAGTAAACCGCCAATTCCAACAACAAATGATGAGTATTGGGATGGTGTCGGGCGCCGTCTTGGGTGTGGGACTATTTACGATCCTATTTTCTGTTTTCCGAGGTTTACGCGGTCGCAATAGCCGAAGTAACTTGGTGTTTGGCTTATTTATTGTCTTTTTAGCACTCCATAATTTATTTTCAGCACCTTATGCCTATACCACTTTTACCGATATCAATTGGTTGTGGGGCACGCGATTAGAATACTTATTTACCTATTTGGCATCGATTTTCTTTTTAAGTTATATCCACTTGCTCAGTCGTCGCTATTTATTTACCTTAAATTATCAGATCGCGATTTTGCTGTTGTCGTTGAATATTTCAGTGACTTTTGTTTCGACGCCTGAAATTTTTCAACCTTTGGCAACTTACAGTTTTGCCTATGTGATCGTTGTTCTAAGTAATTTTGCTTATGGTTTTTACGTAACACTGAAAAAGAAAGAACCGTATTCAAAATTAAATTTAATCGCGGTTATTTTCCTGTGCATTACCTTTTTAAACGACTTTTTGCTGATGATGAATTTGATTGATTCAGTCAATTTATCGTTCATTTCAACCAGTTTGTATGCCTTGTTGATCATGTTTCAGCAATCGCACCATTATGCACAGCAGTCGATGCATACGGAACAGTTGAATAATAGTTTGCTTGAGCTAAACAGTTCACTCGATCAGAAAGTCAAAGAGCGCACCTTACAGCTCCATGAGCTGAATAAAAAATTAGAGCTACAAATTCGTATTGATGCCTTAACGGGGGCATTCAACCGCCGTGCACTGAATGCTGAAATTCAACGCTTATATTCGGAGGTCCGTTTTCATAGTCACCGAACATTGGTCTTTGCGATGTTAGATGTCGATTATTTTAAAAATTATAATGACCACTATGGACATCTTAAAGGCGATGAGGTGTTACAGCAGATCGTGAAAACCATGCAAAACACCCTGCCAAGTTCAGCCTATGTAGCTCGCTACGGTGGAGAAGAGTTTGCCATATTGATGCATGATGTTCCGTATGCGATTGCCCAAGAGCAATTACAATTGGTACTCGAAGCCATGCGTGATGAACAGCTTGAACATGTTAATCGGGGTGATGATAAAAATTACGTCACACTGAGTTTGGGTATGGCATGGATGGATAAGCAAAATGACTTCGACAGTATCGAAGCCTTAATGAAGCATGCAGACCATTATTTATATATGGCCAAACAGGCAGGACGCGATCAACTCAAACCTTAAGCGGTATTGCAGGTGCGTAAAGTTCTATAGCTAATGTCCATTGCAAATGCATATATCGATTCATCTACTTTGATTTTATCCTGTTTGATTTTACATCTGCCATTAACACAATTGTTTGACCAGTTTGAGCGGAATATCGGTAGGCTCAAAATCCTGATGTGCGACAAAGCCATATTTTTGGTAAAAGGCGAGTGCCGTATGGGTACTTTCTAGACTGATTTCGGTAATATTCTTTTTCCTGACGCAGTGCATCATGTTCAACAATAATGCCTTACCAATGCCTTGGTACTGACGTTCAGGGCAGATATAATTCAGTAAAATTTGTCCCTGATCACTGACTAAAATAAAGCCGACGACTCGATTGTCACTAACGTAGACCCAGCTATCGTTATAAAGCATCCACATTAAAATATTCGATTGATTTGCCTCCTCAAGCCAAGTTTGAATCACACTTTCATTACGTTGATGGTCCTGGATACATGAACGAATGCTGTTGTGAATCACGTGAATAATTTCGGGTATGTCCTGGATTTGTGCTTCGCGTATCATAATTTTTTCTTTTTATAAAAAACTCCAACAGCCTGCCATTTCAGAAGATATCGCCCTGTGCTTAAAGAGGCTTATTGTTGCGTTTTATGTTTTTTTGCTGCCATTGCGCCGTTGGGTTGGGTTTTTATTTCAAAATTGTTGCAAAATTTACAAATGTATATTTATAAATTAATCATTAAATATGGATAAATAACCACATAAATGCATCTAACTATACTGTTTTTAAAGTAATAATAGATCTTTTAGAAATGTATACATACTCAATGATTTCAGCAGGTGTAATAGTTTGAAATAAATTAGCAAAGAAAATAGGCCAAATTTCAGCTTTAAAATAATTTTGTATGAATTTTAAACGTTATTGTGCGTTATATTAGTCCATAAAAATATTCGATGATTCAAGATGTGCATGCGCGTCATCGGCAGTAGGTTGTTATTATGGTTAATTTTCTCATTGTGATATGTATTCTGATCGCGTTGTCTGCAGCGGGCATTGTGGTCAAAAAAATCCTAAAAACAGAAAAATATCGTCAAAAATATACGCGCTACCAAGCACCAGAAAAATCGAACAGTATCTCTTTAGCATCGAATGATGATGCTATACGCCAAGTCGATCAGGTCATTGAAGTTGATGAATATGAACAGCAACTTTTTGATGATATTGCGGAAATTTTCTTTCAACAACAATACAAATTAGATTCGCTACAGGCAGCCGAGCAGTTACAAGAAGTCTTTTTACGTCGCATGCCAGTGAATTGTAAAACTCAAATTCGCCAATTAGATTTGAATGAATGGTCGATTTATTGGAATTTTTACAATCAATCACTCGAGTATTATTTAGGCCGATACGGTGAGTTTTATACACATGTCGACCGTTTTGGCGAAGAACATAAAATTGAATATCGCTATCAAGACTCCGCAAGTTGAAGCAAAATGCGATCTTGGACTAAATCGAGATAACTCAAATCATCGGTTATTCGGGCCATTAAAATAGCGCCTTCATAATCCGCCAAGCTGACTTTGGCAAGTTGAGCGGCGTGTTCGATGGTCATGCATCGCTTAAAAAACACTTCAAAGGCGAGTTGCCACTCGTGAAAGATGGACTGCAATTTTGCAAAAATCTCGGTAGGCAAATGTTGCCGTTCCATACTTAATATCCCGACTAAACAGCCTAATCCACCTTGGCTAAAAAACTGGATGGCCAATTGATGAATTTGCGAGAATGCCTGTTGAGGTGATGCAGTGGATTGCTGTAATTGCTGAAAAATACTGTGCTGTAACTTTACATGTGTCAGGTTTAAAATTTCCATCAGCAAAGCGTCTTTATTCGGATAGTCATAATAAAACGCAGCTTTTGAGAGTCCACAGGCTTCAGCCAATTTCCCCATACTGCAGCCTATATAGCCATAGCGTTTAAAGGCGTGTGCTGACTGTAGTAATAGATGTTCTGAGGTATTTTTCCGTGGACGCATGTATCTCTCTATCCGAATAATTCAATGTGCTATGTATGAAGTAAATTGGTCTAGGCGACTAATAGCTCGTTAAACCTTCCAATCACTTCCTGCCATAAGAGTTCAGCACCTTTGCGGAAATAACCCATATGACCAATCTGTTTTAGACCATAATCTTCCGCTTCAATATTGATATAGTGCATTGACGCTTGCGCATAATGTTGCATAAAAGCATGTCGTGAATTGGGTAATGCCCAGTCATCATCAAGTGCAGCGACCGCATAAATCGGCGTTTGAACTGCAGCATATTGTTGAGATAGCTCACTCAGCTCAGGGTCGGCAAAGAAATAGGTTGGGTTTTTACACCAACGGCGCCATTGTTTATAGACATCGACAGGAAGGTCAGCGCCCATATTGAGTTTGCTCCAAGGCAAATACCCTTTGATGGCAACCATCGGCGGAAAAACGATATTCCACATAACATGAACTTTCATTTTTTCTTTAAAGGGCATATAGCCATGCCAACCTGCGCCAGTGCCAAAACAATACATGGCACGTATCTGATCATGATTTGGGGTGAGGCCTAGGGCTTGGCCGCCATAGGAGTGTCCCACTAGAAAAGTTTCCTGACCGTGTTGTTGCATATAAGCTATGGCACCAGAAAGGTCATAACGTCCCCAGTCAAGATAAGACATCTTAAAGCCTTTAAGTTTTGACGGTGCAGAACGTCCTATACCACGATAATCAAAAGTCAGTACTTGATAACCGAGTCCTGCGGCATACTCGGCAAAACGACGGTAAAATTGTTGAGGTACACCTGTCGCACTTGAAATAATAATATTGGCCTTAGCGGCAGTATTAGGCCGATATTCAACGCCTGAAAGCGTATAACCATCAGTTGCAGGGAAACTCACGGGTGTACTATGTATTTCTTGCGCTGCTGGTTCTAAATCCGTTGACATAATTTTTCTCTTGATAGGCAGGACGTAAAGGGTTTACTCAGTTTAAATAAAGGGTTATTTGCCCTGAAAATTGGCTGCGCGACGTTGTAGCATGGCCATCAAACCTTCTTGTACATCTTGTGTTTTTAGTAGTGGTTGTAAATGCTGATCTAATTGAGCAAATGCAGCATCGGCTCCCAAATGCACCCCTTGCTGTGCTGCAGCGAGTGTTGCCTGAACCGCTAGTGGTGCGGCCTGCGCAATTTGTTCCGCAAGTTCAATGGCACGAGATAAGGGTGCTTGGTCAGTGATTTCAGTCACCAAGTTCATGTCATATGCCGTTTGCGCATTGAAACGTTCACCCGTGAGTAAGTAACGCATGGCTTTATTCCAACCCGCTGCTTGCACAAAGCGAACTGTTGCACCACCAAAAGGAAGAATGCCACGTTGCACTTCCATTTGAGCAAACTCGGTCTGACGCTGTGCGATCACGACATCGGCATTCAGCATGAGTTCAATACCCGCTGTAAAACAGAACCCTTTTACCGCGACCACAACTGGTTTTTTTCGTTGTCGTGAGTTGGTTCCCCACGGATTAATTTGCTGATCAGGAAAATTAAACAGTCCACTGCCAAGTTTGGGTTGTAATTCGACCAGATCTAGACCTGCAGTAAAATGATCGCCATGAGCAAAAATTACCGCACAGCGTAAATTTGGATCATCTTCATACTCAGTGAGCGCCAGTGAAAGGTCATGAATTAAATGACTGTCAAACGCATTTCGTTTATCTGCACGGTCCAAACCGATTAAATAAAGATGACCACGAATTTCTCGACTTACACGACCTTGTTGTTCTGACATTTGGATGATTCCTTCTGATTATTCTTTATGCATAGCTAAGTTTTTAAACGATTGTTAGAAAACTGTCAAAACTGATGGGTTCAAAACATCAAAATCATCGTCTGGTGGATGAGTGGTTTGATTTAAAATTTACAGAGTTGATATGAAATAGTGTGGGATATAGCTTGCCTTTGGGCTGATTTTTTCCATAATAGCTGCAGCTTTTTTAAGGCCCAATCAACCATGTCGAAATTAGAAATAGTTGCAGTTATTATTAGCTTAATCGGGGTGAGTTTAACCATTAAGCGAAATATGTGGTGTTGGTGGTTTAACTTTGCAGCTTTTTTGCTGTATGCCTACCTGTTTTATACCTACAAACTTTATGGCGAAACCATTTTGCAGTTTTTCTTTGTAGTGGTGAACTTCTACGGTTTTTATCATTGGTTGAAGGGCAAACAACAAGACCACGACATTCGTATTGAACCGATTGCGACCAAAATTGTGATCTTTCAAATGCTCTTAGCTGCGGTGGGCGGTTTGATTTTTGGTTTAAGCCTGCACTATTTTACCGATGCAGCCGTACCAATTTTGGATGCACAATTGGCCGCGTTTAGCTTACTCGCAACGTATTGGACCAGCCGGAAACATATTGCTACTTGGGTGCTTTGGGTATTTGTCGATATTATCTATGTGGGTATGTTTATATACAAAGACCTGTATCTCACCGCGGCGTTGTATGCCGGTTTTGTGGGCTTGGCGGCGTTTGGTTGGTGGCAATGGACACAAGTCAAAAATAAACAGCAGCAACAGGCGATGAAAGCTTTATCCATTTAGCCCACAGATGTTTTTTTCATTCCCAATTTGACAATTTATAAAAATATATTTACTTTGTAACCATAAAGGGCATTTCATAATCGGGCTTCACCCCGATGAGAAGTGCCTTTTTTATGCCTTAAGAAATGTGGCTGTGTTCATTTGAGTCTAAGACATGTCATAAAATCCTCTGTGAATTTATAAGCAAAATTGGGTGTCTGCGAAGCTTGATTTTAATAGCTGATGATCCGATCCCGATGAATAAGTAAAGAGTGTGCAGAGTCATGATTATCGACTTTCAACTTGAGCAGCAACTGCGTTTTGACCGACAAGCTACGGTTCTACTGCAGCAAAAGGCGAGCTTTTTTCAGTTTGAGCAAATAGCAGATGTGTATAACGCTGAATGGCTCAATGCATTTCCACAAGGGACGCAATGTAGCATCAGCGGTTTGGATGATGGTGCAGATGAATACGGCATCCAAATCAGTTATAAACACCAAAGCGTCTTGATCGATTATTCACAAGCAATCAAATTGGTACACCGTGATCGGGATGGTGTGGTGCATAGCATGCTTTTAAATTAATAAAATTTTTAAAATCAGCTCTTTAAAGATTCGTTTTAAAAAAGAAAAAAATAAGCGTAAGAAGAAATGAAAAGATATGGAACGTTATTAAAGCAATGACGCAACTTGACCCAAAAGATTCAACATTTAAAATTTTTAATCAGCTATGTATTGAACTTTTTCATCATTATGGCTCGCACTGCACGTCTTTTGAACCCAGCGCTTTGATACATGCAAAACCAATGCAACAGCTTCCTGAACAAGCCAGCTTTGATATTTTTAGCCTCGGCTTCGGTCATTGGTACGCAAAGTTGTCCTATGCAGGGATGTATTTAAAAATTGATGCGGGCTGGGAATTTCAGCTCGAGTTCAAAGATCAGCATGGGCAAATCTATCAAAAAGTCCTTTAAGTCAAAGCCCGATTGACTTGCAGTATGGCAATTCTGTTTTTCTAGCTTGGTTTCAGGTCAATGACAGCCATAACGCTTTCCGATTTAATCCAAAACACAGTTATAGCAACTGTAGACTGGGCGAAATAAAACAATAAAACCTATATTGACCTGAAGGATTACGAGAATGGCACATCAATTTACCGTCAATGCCACTATTCATGGCGTTTCAATTGAAGATTTTAAACGACTAGCCGCAGATATCAGCTTGCATGAAGCGGTGTGCAAACGCATACCGGGTGAAAATCTAGAAATTTTAGAATCAAAAAAAACAGGTGATATGTATACCTTAAAACGTGCCTATAACTTGGATGTAAATATTCCAGATATTGCCAAGAAGTTTTTAAAAGATGCGTTTCGTCTGAAACGTACGGATATTAGTAATTTGGCGGCGTTAACGTCAGATGTCAAACTAGATCCGAACCTACCGCTCGAAGCCAGTTGCAAACGAAGTGTCAGTGGCGATGCGACACAAGTGAGTTTCAATTTGGACTGGACGGTGAAAGTCAAAGTTCCACTTATTGGTGGATTACTTGAAAAACATGCAGAAGGTGAAATTCGTCGTTTTAGTCAGCTTGAGATTGAAATTGTAGAAGATGAATTGCGTAAAAATTTAAAAGCCTGAATTGATTTGAAAGCGAGTTAAAAAAAGCGGTCATTGACCGCTTTTTTATTATTTTAGTGAGATGTTTTTTCAAAACGTTGACCATAAAGCATCGCAGTAAAGAAGGTCACCAAACAGACGGTCCAAATATAATACATGGCGCCAATGTTGCTGTATAAACTCAACCATTGAACCAATGGTAAGGTGATACCACCCGCGATGGCATAGGCCAAATTGTATGAAAATGAAATGCCCGAGAAACGAATCTGTGCAGGGAACATTTTCACCATACTATAAGACACCATACCAACCGTACCTGATGCCAAACCGAGCAGCATATAGAGCGCAAACACGGTCGATGCTGCCACATGGCCCAAGCTGTTATAGAACACGCCCGCGATTATTGCGACAAGGAGTGAACCGAACAGCATCACTTTACCCGCACCGAAGCGATCTGCCAAAAGACCTGCCAAGATACAACCGACCATTTGCATCACAATAGCGGCACTTTGCATTTTAAAGGCATCGGCACGTTCAAAACCAAAGGCGCCCGTGAGTAAATTTGGCATCGCTAAAATCAATACAACAACGCAGCCAGTTAAGAACCATGTAAACAGCATACCAATCACAACGCCTGTTTTGTGCTGTTGCAGTACTTGTTTCACTGGAAGCTCTTTAGCCAATTGTTTCTTTTCTTGCATGGCTTTAAATACAGGCGTTTCTTTTAAATAACTGCGGAGATAGAGCGCAACAAAGCCAAAGATCCCGCCTAAAATAAATGGAATCCGCCATGCCCAATCATGGATTTCTGACTCTGTAAATTGTAATGAAATAAACAAAGACATCAGTGCGCCCAATAGGATACCCAAAGATAAGCCGGCAGTGAGTAGGCCGTTGGCGATACCAATTTTTTGCTCAGGCACATGCTCTGAAACAAAAGTCCATGCCGCAGGGATTTCACCACCAATCGCGATGCCTTGAATCACGCGCATCAGTAGGAGCAGGAGTGGTGCTGCATAGCCAATACTTTCAAAAGTTGGCATCACACCGATCATCAGCGTAGGCAAAGCCATGAGTAAAATAGACAAACTAAATAAACGCTTACGACCAATCAAATCGCCAAAATGCGCCATCACCACACCACCCAACGGGCGGAAAAAATATCCGGCTGCAAAAATACCATAGGTATTCAGCATCGCCCAAAATGGACTGAGTCCAGTGGGGAAAAACAATTCCGAAATAATTTTGGCGTAAAACACATAAATGACGAAGTCATAAAACTCGAGAGCTCCACCGAGTGATGACAGTCCGAGGGTGCGTTTATCTTGACGAGTCAGGCGTGGCTGAGCTTCCATGCAAATATTTTCCAGCAGCAAATAGCATTTGAGGATTTTAGTGATTCAAATTTTTATTGAATAATCAAACTTTGTTGCCTTATTAAAAACTTATAGTTATGAAAATATCGTGAATTAAGAACAAAATAATATAGATAAAGTCGCATTAACTTAAAGAATGATTGGTGATGGATGGCGTTAAATCTTGGAATATAAATGATAAATATCAATAGTATAGGGCGGTGTGATCTGCTATTTTACTTTGTGCTCTATATAAACCATAAAAGATTCAAAGCCATAGCATGCCGTTGTTTTATACTCAGAACCGATAATAATGCATATTGCATGGTTGTTTTTTTTTAAATAACTGATGTTACGCAGTAACATCAGAAGCGTAATTTGATTCAAATGAAAGAATGATAAGCGGTAACGTCATCCGCAAGTGTTTGAGACAGGACTCCTTCTAATCAAAAATGTTTTTGCGATACTTTGAATAATTTGATACTAGTGAACGAGTTTTGTCGGTGAGGTGCATTGCACCGCAAGATGGTTTCCTTGCGAAGCTTTGCTTCTCATTTTGCCTAATGAGAAACATTGTTTCGTAAGAGTACCTCCAGCCGAAGGCTAATCCCTTTATTTAAATCCTAGATGTAAGACTTCGTCGAATAAACTTAAATATCATTTTAAAAATGCGTAATTACTTTTACGTGCGTAACATCAGTTAAATAATTTAAGCTTGCTAGACTTAAAAAAGGATAAATACATGAGTCATATTGCTGCTGTTGCACAACGTGGTGAAGCAATTTTGACGCTCACTGCCGCAGAGGTGCAAGCATCTGAAATAGGTTCTGCATGGTTAACTGCACTAAGTGAAACACTTCATGCCACTATGCTTAAGCGTCAAGGCGTAGGCATTGCCGCACCGCAAATTTATGTTTCTAAGCGGGTAATTATCGTGGCTTCACGTGCAAATTTACGCTATCCCGATGCGCCTGAAATGGAGGCGATCGTGATGGTCAATCCAGTGATTACATCTCGATCTACGACCACGGTTTTGGGTGAAGAAGGCTGCTTAAGTGTGCCGAATGCACGAGGACAAGTCCCGAGAGCCGAGCAAATTCACGTGCGATATTTGACCCTTCAAGGTGAAGTCAAAGAGAACACCCTGAATGGCTTTCCCGCACGGATCGTACAACATGAGGTCGATCATCTGAACGGAATCTTATTCACCGAGTGTTTAGAATAATCAACCGTGCTATTTCAAAAATATAAAAGTGACCAATTGAGTTATAAAAAAATAGCGGAAAAGTAATTTGAATAGTGATGCAAGTGAAGTTTAAAGGTTTCAAATGTTGCACTTTTAACTGTGAAAATAGACTTTCTTTTTGAAGCTAAAACCTTGTATAACTAGCGAAATAATAAAATAAAAAAGTAGATTAATGGGGAAGAAATGGGGCAATGCTGTCCGTACGAAATGGGGCGTACAATGGCGTAAATTGAAGCATCTTTTGTTTGAGTCGGACTATCTCATCATCAATTGGTCTGACTATGATAAAGGGCGTTTACTCCTCATCTTTGGCATGCTGAGTCAAGTTAGTGTGTTGAAGTGGTGCATCATGAATTTTTATTATTCGACCAATCGGATTTGGTTTAATCCGAGTGAACTCAAGTTCAGGATCATGGTCGCTTGTATTGTTCTACTCAGTTATGGCGTATTGGCCGTACTCAGCATTTATTTCAAAAAATATTTAAAATTCAGACTATTTTTTAGTTATTTTGCGCCCGTCCTTTTTGGGATCGGTATGATCTATGGTGGCTATATGATCGGGATCTATAGTCCTGCCACCATGGCGGGGACGGTCAATCTGCTGATGGTCGGTTTAGTTTTTTATCGTCCTGCGATTATGCTCAGTATCACATTTCCGATCACACTGTTTATTGGTTACATTTGTTATCAAACCTCGATTGAGCATCTAGAATATGCACCGATTTTCAGCCCAGCTTTAAAACAGAGTGAGTTTTACGACAATGCCTTTTGGCTGATGAGTATGGCGGAGTTGTATTTACCCATATTGTTCGTCAGTGCGGTATTTTTTCAGATTTTGCTTTTACAGTGGCGACACCGTGAACAAAAGATGGAAGTCCTCAGCCGTGTCGATGGGCTGACCAATGTGTTTAACCGACGTTATGTTAGTCATGAACTTGATACACTCAGCAAACAGACACGGCCTGAATTTGCAGTGGTTTTACTTGATCTCGACCATTTTAAATTGATCAATGACCAATATGGACATGATGCAGGAGATGCCGTTTTACAACGTGTTGCTCAAATTTTAAATGACAATACCCGTGTGCAAGATGTGGTTGGGCGTTATGGCGGTGAAGAATTTATTTTAATTTTAAAAAATCAGAGTTTAGAGCAGGCGATAGAGGTCGCTGAACGCTGTCGATTGGCCATTTCTGAAGCTGAAACCATGATAGCCAACCATCAAATGTTGAAGATTAGTGCAAGTTTCGGTGTAGCAACAGCGATCGAGGAGACACCGTCTGCTGTGGTCACGCGTATGGCCGATCAAGCGCTGTACATGGCAAAGCAACAAGGACGTAACCAAGTGCGTAGCTTTCGTGAGTTAAACTTAGTAGACGATTAAAAACTTAAAAGATAGCGATGCAGCAATTACAATTTCAGCTCGGATTAGAGCAGCTCGACTTTCAGACCGAGCAACAGAATATTCATTTTGATCATGGCTTAGCGTCTTTGGTACAAAAATGTGTCCGACATCAGCGCTTCGATGCTTTGGCAATTGAATATTTGATCTATGAAATTGAAGAAATTTTAGAACGATTACAGCTATATTATCAGACGCAGCGCTGTGCTCAGTCGAATGACTCGATGCTGCATATATTGGCGCAGACCTTTTTTGAACATGCGACCCGCATTGAACGACAAAGCTTAGAACATGGCTTTAATGAAATGATTGAACATACTGAATATTATCAAAATCTATTTGGTGAACAGGCAATCATTCAACTCAGTTATTTCGTTTTTATTCGAGAAATGATGCACCATTTAAACCTACAGCACATACAAGTTTTAGCTCAGAATGCGTCTTCACCATAAGGACTTATACAGATGCAGCTCAATTTGTTATAAATAAACAAGCACACAACAAAAAATAGCCCTTATGAAAACGCCTGTTCCAGATTATTTACAGCATGTCCTCAATGCCTGCGATGCCAATCAGCACGGAGCTTTGGCAGATTATATTCCTGAGTTAGCTAACGCCAATCCGAATAAACTGGCTTTGGCACTGTCTACCGTAGACGGCACGATTTATTCCACGGGTGATGACGAAGTCGAGTTCACCATTCAGTCGATGTCTAAACCTTTTGCTTATGCTTTAGCGATTCGTCATCTTGGCTTAGACAGCGTTTTACAAAAGGTCGGTGTCGAGCCATCGGGAGAGGCGTTTAATCAAATTGCGCTCGATCCACAAAGCAATACCCCCAAAAACCCGATGATCAATTCGGGGGCAATCACCACACATTCATTATTACCGCATGACGAACACAGCACTCGAGCTGAAATGCTCCGTGAATTTTTAAGTGAACTGGCAGGGCGTGAGTTAAGTTTTGATGAAGCAGTTTACCAATCTGAAGTGAAGACGGCTTTTCGAAATTTGTCGATCGGTTACATGCTGCGCACAGTCGGTGTACTTGAAGAAGACCCTGAAGATGTGGTGAACGGCTATATTCGTCAGTGTGCAATATTAGTGACGATTAAAGATTTGGCAAAGATGGCCAGTGTACTTGCCAATGGTGGCGTGCAAGCTGCCACAGGAAAACGGTTGCTGTCACGTTCGGTGGTGCGCCAAGTGTTGAGTGTGATGATGACTTGTGGCATGTATGATGCTGCGGGTGATTGGCTGACAACGGTTGGTATTCCTGCCAAAAGTGGTGTGGCCGGTGGCATCATGGGGGCTTTGCCGGGGCAGGTTGGGCTAGCGGTCTTTAGTCCGAAACTCGATACACATGGGAATAGTGTTCGAGGCGTCGAAATATTTGAACGACTGTCTAAGGACATGGGACTACATGTCATGGAGGGAACGCCTTCGGCGCAAACGATCGTCCAAAGTCGCTATAGCTGCGGGATAGATCATTCGTTGGTGGTGTATGAACTGCGCGGCGTATTACAATTTACTGAGTCGGAAATGTTGCTGCGAATATTAGAGGATGAACCTGTTGCGACTAACCATATCGTTTTAGATCTGACCAATATTTCTTTGATACACGATGTTGGTGTCCGAATGCTCTTTGAAGGTGTAGATCGTTTAATTGCGGATGGTCATCGCGTGGCAGTGATCGACTCAGAGCATCTCTTGGAACAAAGTCGAAGTCATGCAGGACATGAGGTGGTTGTTCGAGAAGAGCTGAGTCAATATTTACAACGGTTTGAGCGTTAATGGATAAAAGTCCATTGTTGATTTATACAACGTGCTCATAAGTTTAGTGCTTAGATCGGCTATAATTTTCTTTTTGCGTTAAATTTGCTTATGTCTTTTGAGTTAAAAGTCAGTTTACTCCCGAGTGCTGAAGCTTTATCCCCACAGCATAAAAAGCTGAACAAACTGATTGAGCAAATCGAACAGCAAAAGCAAGACTTACAGCTTTGGCAAAATGCGCAAAGTGAAATTCAGAGTTATATTCAGTTAAAACTTGTGCCGATCTACCGTGATTTGCATGCAGTGTACTACCGTCAGCTCACACAGCTTTGGCTGCATCTACAACAAGAAGACTTTGCCAAAGCAGATTTAGCACAGCTGGATGCAAAATTGACGAAACTGTCTAAGCAGCTTAAAAAATCCAACTACTTAAATACTGCCGAACTTGAAAAGGTTGCAGAGGTTGATGTTTTTTATCAGCATCAGCATCAGCATGCACATAACCAAAAGCTAAATAAAAAAGTTAAGTCAGCCCAAACTGAACAGAGCAAAGTAAAAGGTCATGTTGCAATAGAACAAGAAACACCAGAACAACATGAGTCTTATGATGACTGGGACAGCGAACAATATCAACGTGAGAAAGAAGAGCATCAGCGTAAACGTCTAGCGCAAAAACGTGAGCAAGCTGAAAAGTTAGTGAATCAATCACTGAAAACCGTGTATTTAAAAATCACCGCCATGATTCACCCTGACCGTGAACCTGATGAAACTAAAAAAGCTGAAAAAACTGAATTGCTTCAAGTGGTGAACCAAGCTCATGAAGCGCAGGATTTGTTTTATTTATTAAAGCTGCAATTACAGCTTGAAACTAATAAGGGCAAAAGCCCTAAAGCTTTAACGGATGAACATTTAAAGTTTTATAAAATGGCGCTTGAGGCTCAAAGCCAACGTCTAGCCAGTCAAATTGATGACATCAAGGATAGCTTTCACTGGAGTGAAAAACCGAAGCCGAAAAATATGCAGGTGAAAGATGTGTTTAAGGTGATTGATGGCGATGTTTCGGTATTGAAAGAACAAGTGAAGTGGGAAAAAGAACGGCTGAAATATATGGAGAAGGTGAAAGGGTTGGAGGTGTTGCTGGAGAATGGGGTGCTTTGATACTTTTTTCATTAAAAGCATGTTTCCCTCATCCCCCTTGCGAAGCAGTGCTTCTCATCCCATAGGGAGAAGGAGCTGCATCTAATTAAATACCGTCTATTGGCTTAATAATGAATATTCCCTCTCCTTATAGGCATAGGTATCTACACATTTTTTATAAATTGAATGCGATCTGAGCAATCGCATTCAGCTCATCAGACGAATACTCTGACAACAACTGAAGAGTGTTCAATAGTATTGAAAGCCCTGCCAGTATG
>NZ_VPCH01000032.1:0-17196 GCF_013418285.1 Acinetobacter sp. YH12152 | reverse complement strand
AGCTCCGACGGCTCCGACAGCTCCGACAGCTCCGACAGCTCAGCCAGTGGCAACGCAGTCAGCCGCAGAATATTTGGCAAACCCGCTTTAAGATTTCCGTTGAACAATAAAAAAGACGCCTCGGCGTCTTTTTTCATTTTAGGAAAATTAGGGCTTTTGCAGTTGCGTTAAGGTTTTACGTGCCAGTCCTGGATCATCGGCAAATACACCATCTACACCAGCTTTATAGAAGTTTTCAAATTCTTTAGCTGCACCCGTATCACAACGTTCGGTCGCCACTGAGTTACATTTTAAATAGTCAGGTAAAAAACCATTTTCAGGTCTGAGTGTATAAGGATGGACTTTCAAACCAGCAGCATGGGCATCTTTGACAAAACTGGTTTGTTTAAATTCAGTGTTTGAAAAGATATACGTTTTACTTGGGCCTACACCATCTGCATATTTTGCCACTGATTTTAGGCCTTCTGCAGTGGCTAAACTTGCATAATTTTGAGGTGAGCTTTGTTGCTGTAAGTCACCCGGTATGGCAGTTGGACTATCTAATAATTGAATAATTTTGCCATGTTTGAGGGTTTTCTTTTGCGTGAGTTGATCACGTAAGTATTTAAGATTGGTGGTTTCAAAGGACTGTAAATATACAGGTGCGATATCACGTGTATAACTGTATTTGGCAAGCGTTGTGAGTAAGCGATCTTCCATGGCTAGATTTTGCTGTTGAAAAAAAGTTGGATGCTTGGTTTCAATATATAAACCAACAATTTTCCCAGTTTTTTTATAGTGAGCGTCGGCAAGTTCAATAATTTGTTCGAGCGTCGGGATGCTGTACTGATCATTATACTGAGTGTTATTAGGACGATATTGTGCAATACGCTCACGTGCTTTTACATTTTGAGTCAGTTCATTCAAATTAAAGTCTTCTGTAAACCATCCTGTATAGTCAATACCATCGATTTTTTTGGTGGTTTTTCGATCCGCAAATTGTGACAGCGTACTGATATTGGTTGTCCCTGAAATTTCACTTTCATGGCGCGCAACCAAATAGCCATCCTTGGTTGGTACTAAATCGGGTTCGATAAAATCCGCACCATCATCTATCGCTTTTTGATATGCGGCAAGGGTATGCTCGGGTCGCAAAGCACTGGCACCGCGATGCCCAACAATGACAAAATCTGTATCAGGCAAAATAGGGGGCTTGGTGACATGGGTTTTATCGTCATCCGAATTACATGCAGATAAACCGAAAACGCTAAAAAGGAGCAGTGAAGACACGCCCCATGAGGATTTCACTTTACTTGTTATCGCTATATTCAACTGCTTTGTTAATTGTTTTTTCATGGCTGCCTCTGCATCTTTTTATATAAATGAATGATGTTGCAGGCATACATTGCAGGGCAGTGGCTAAGGCTTCATGACAGAGGCGGTATTGTCACATAAATTTACTAAAATAGCTGAAGTGGAGGCTCTCCATATTTTCTACATATTTCGCTTGAAGCAAGGTTTTTATGTAGTCTAGGCTTGTAATCAAGCTCATTGTGATTGATTATCAATAAGATTTTTTGAAAAAATTCAATCTACATTTTTTATTTCTTCAATTGAAAAGTGACATGGACTGATGCTGTCTAAGTTTTTTATTTATCGACCGATTTTTGCAGGTGTCTTGGCGATCATCGTCATGGCGCTCGGGCTATTTGCTGTCCTCAATTTACCGGTAGAGCGCTATCCAGATATTGCACCACCACGAATTACGGTCAGCGCAAGTTATAGCGGTGCGTCAGCAGAAACAGTTGAGGAAAGTGTCACACAAGTACTTGAGCAACAAATTAAAGGAATTGATCATCTTTTATATTTTAGTTCAAGCAGCGACTCTTCAGGTCGAAGCCGGATCAGCATCAGTTTTGAAAATGGTACCGACCCAGATACCGCTCAAGTACAAGTACAAAATGCCATAAATGGGGTAATCAATCGGCTGCCTGAAGATGTGCAGCGCCAAGGGGTAAATGTCTATAAATCTTTGGGTGATACCCATATGGTTATTGGCCTCTATGATGAGACTGGCAAGAGTTCGAATATCGAACTTGGTGACTATATGATGACGCATCTAGAACAGGACATTGCTCGAATTGAGGGCATCGGTGAAGTCGATGTTTTTGGTTCGCAATTTGCCATGCGCATTTGGCTCAACCCACTCAAGTTAAAGCAATATAGCCTTATGCCCAGTGATATCCGTGCGGCTGTTGAATCACAAAATACGCAGGTGGCCGCCGGCGCCGTAGGTGAATTGCCGAGTTTATCGGATCAATATCTCAATGCAAAAGTCACTTCAGGTTCACGTTTAAAGTCAGTTGAAGAATTTGAAAATATTATTGTCAAATCTGCACGAGACGGCAGTTTTGTCTATTTAAAAGATGTTGCACGTGTTGAATTGGGTGCGGAAAATTATTCAGGGGTGAATACCATTAATGGTTATCCATCTTCAGGGATGGGGATCTCATTGGCATCTGGGGCAAATGCACTTGAAACCTCTGCCTTAATTAAGCAAGAAATTGAACAGTTAGCGAAGCAATTACCTAGCGGTTATAAAATTGTTTATCCTCGGGATAACACGCCATTTGTACGGGAATCCATTAAAGAAGTGGTGAAAACATTATTTGAAGCCGTTTTACTGGTGGTTTTGGTGATGTTTATCTTCTTACAAAATTGGCGTGCAACGCTGATTCCTGCGATTACCGTGCCTGTGGTGATTCTTGGGACTTTAGCGATTTTATATGCTTTGGGCATGACCATTAACACGCTCACATTGTTTGCATTGGTACTGGCCATCGGTCTGTTGGTCGATGATGCGATTGTGGTGGTGGAAAATGTCGAACGTTTAATGCATGAACAACAATTAACGGCAAAGCAAGCGGCCATAGAGTCGATGCATGAAATTAGCGGGGCATTAATCGGGATTACTTTGGTATTAACTGCTGTCTTCATTCCTATGGCGTTCTTTGGTGGTTCAACGGGTGTGATCTATAGACAATTTTCCATCACACTCGTGGCTGCAATGGGCTTGTCATTGATGGTTGCGCTAATTTTAACGCCCGCATTATGTGCCTTAATTTTAAAACCCAATCCGAAGCCACAGCGCTGGGCAATTTGGTTTAATGCCAAATTAGAGATTTTAAAAACCAAATATTTGACACTTACACAAGCCACGGTTCGTTATCGCTTATGGACGGTGGTGTTGTTTGCGGGGCTCATTACGGTATTTGCTTTATTTTATCGTGCGTTGCCGACCAGTTTTATTCCAAGTGAAGACCAAGGCATTTTGAGTGTGCAACTTAAATTACAAGAAGGTGCACCGATGTCTAAAAGTCGTGAGGTCGGTGAACAAATTCGGCAGTACTTTTTGACTGAAGAAAAGCAAAATGTTGATTTGGTAATGATTCGTTATGGACGAAATTTTTCTGGTACGGGTCAAAACTTAGGGCAAGGATTTATTGCACTGAAGCATTGGGATGAACGTTCAGGAAAACACAATTCAGCGCAAGCGATTCGTGAGCGTGCTATGAAACATTTTAAAAAGTTCAACAATGCACAAATTAATGTCAGCATGCCGTCTTCAGTCAGTGGTCTTGGGCAAACCGATGGTCTGGAGTTTTGGCTGAGAGATATGAATGGCGAAGGACGTGCTTATCTCGATGCGCAATTTAAAAGCTTGCAAGAGAAATCCGCACAATACAGTAGTTTCGAAAATTTAGACAAACGCTCTAACCCAGATAAAGCTGAACTAAAAGTTGATATTAATCAAAAACAAGCGATGGCCATGGGTTTAACTCAAAATGCGATTAATAGCACCATGAGTAGTGCATGGGGCGGCAGCTATATCAATGATTTCATCGACCGTGGACGTATTAAGCGCGTCATGATGCAGGCAGATGCCGAATTCCGTTCTAAACCAGAAGATTTAGCCTATTGGCATGTGCGAAATGATCAAAATGAAATGATTCCATTTAGTAATTTTTCAACCATTGGCTGGAGTGGCGGCCCAGAAGTTGTCAATCGCTTTATGGGATACACCGCATTACAAATGGAAGCAGATACAGCCAAAAATGTCTCAAGTGGTCAAGCCATGCAGGATGTGAAAGCCTTAGTCGATCAGGTACCTGGTGTGGACGTGGCATGGAGTGGTTTATCCTTTGAAGAGCAAAAATCAAGTCATCAAGCGATTTGGCTATATTTGGTCTCAATTGGATTTATTTTCCTCTGTCTTGCCGCCCTATATGAAAGTTGGAGCATTCCAACCGCAGTCATGAGTGCGATTCCACTCGGGATAGGCGGTAATATCCTGTTTAGCTACATGACCGGTTTTCCAAATGACATCTATTTCCAAATTGCTTTGCTGACGACCATTGGTCTGTCCTGTAAAAATGCGATCTTGATTGTAGAGTTTGCAGCGATGGCACAAGAAAAAGGCAAACATGTGATCGATGCTGCAATGGAAGGTGCAGCACTACGTTTACGTCCTATTTTGATGACTTCTTTAGCATTTGGTGCGGGGGTGGTTCCTTTAGTTCTTGCTTTTGGCGCTGGTGCAGCCAGTCGTCAAGAGATTGGGGTAAGCGTACTCGGTGGGGTAATATTCGGTACGGTCTTGGTGCTGATTTTTATTCCGTTTATGTATGTGATGGTCCGATCTATTTTTAAAATCAAGCCAGTGTCTGAAACTTAGAAATAATTCACGCACAGCGTATAGCTCCACTAAAAGCTACCGTGAAAGCTTGAGTACATCGCGGTGCTTTTTTATGTCGCCAAACTTTCGGCAGGGAATGTTCACAGAGAATTTTCGTAAACAACATTCACCGAGAACATATTGAAGAGATTTGAAACTCTTCCTTTTATCCTTCAATATGTGCTCAACATAGAAAGATTAAAATAAGAGTGAGTTGAATGGCGGATTTAATACAAAGACAGCGTGAAATTTCCGCTTTGCTGCAACAACAAAATTATGAAGCGGCAGTACAAGCTTTACAGCCCCTGAACTACGCTGATCAGGCCCGTTTAATTCAGCAATTTCCAATCGAAGATCAAATCGAGTTACTTTCAGGTTTAGACCATCAAGGCTTGGTTTTTGAGTTTTTCCCTTTTGAGTTACAGCGACAGCTGATTTCACGTTATCCACTGCGTCTACAAATTGAACTATTTGATGATATGCATTCTGATGATGCAACGGATTTATATAAAAGTTTAACTGATGCAGAACAAGATCGGATTTATCAACAACTTGATCAAGATACCCAAGAGCATCTAAAGGCGTTATCTGCATATGCAGAAGAGTCTGCAGGCGCAATCATGAGCTCAGACTATGTCAGTATGCCTGCTGACTTTACCATGCAACAAGCCATAGAGGCCTTGCGCCATGAACCGCATGACCGTGAAACCCTATATTTAATTTATGTCACCAATGATCAGTCTCAATTAGAAGGGGTGATTTCACTGCGGCAAATTTTGCAGGCCGATCGTGATGCACGGATTCAACAGGTGATGACCAAAGATGTGGTGACCGGCTGGATAGATGAAGACCAAGAGAGTATTGCTCGAAAATTGGCTGAATATGATTTTATGGCCTTGCCGATTGTGGATCATGCTCAGCGTTTGATGGGGATTGTCACCTATGATGATGCGATGGATGTGGTACAGGCTGAAACCACTGAAGACTTTTTAAAAGCCAGTGCGGTGAGTACCGAACCAGGTATGAGCATAAAGAAAGCACCGATTTTAAAGTTGTATCAAAAGCGGGTGTTCTGGTTGGTAATATTGGTCTTTGGCAGCTTATTGTCCGGTTTAGGTATTTCGTATTATGAAGATATTATTGCCGCACATATCGTCTTGGTTTTTTTCTTACCCTTACTGGTCGGAAGTGGAGGCAATGCAGGTTCACAGTCTGCGACTTTAATGGTGCGAGCGCTTGCCACAGGGGATGTAAAAATTCGAGATTGGTTTTATTTGTTGGGACGGGAGACGCTCGTCGCACTTTGCCTCGGCGGAACCATGGCCATTGCTGTATCGATTTTAGGCTACTACCGTGGTGATGCAACCGTCGCTTTAGTCTTGGCTTTAAGTATGATGGGCATCGTATTGCTCGGTTGTTTAATTGGGATGAGTTTGCCCTTTATACTCAACAAGTTAAAGCTCGATCCTGCAAGTGCATCTGCACCATTGGTAACCTCGATTTGTGATGCGACCGGCGTGGTGGTGTATTTGATGATTGCATCGCAATTGCTTAATTTATAGAGATTAGCATTTTGCTACAGATTGAAGACTTCTAATATGTTTTAATCTCAGTGATTTACACGGTTTTATTGGATAAAACATGACTGAACCATTAAAACAAAAAATGTCAAAGCAAGAAGTCATTCGTCTTGAACGCGATCTCGCAAAGTTTGCCAATATGATGGACTCGGTGGTTCGAATTCCATTTACCCGACAAGGGGTAGGTGCAGATGCAGCGTTGAGTACCATTCCGGTCGCTGGTGATATCGCAGGATTCGTCTTGACCTGCTATGCCGTCTATAAAGCCAAACAGATTGGCGTACCACAAGCCAAATTAAATGGTGTGATGAAACTCGCGGTTATGGATGCTGTCGTGGGGTTTATTCCTGTTGCAGGGACGATCTTCGATGTGTTTATTCGACCGAGCCGTAAAGCTTTAGATGTCGTACACACGCATATTCGCGAAGAATATCAAATCAGTACAGACCAACATGTGGTACATCCGTTTTTACATGAAAAATTAGAAGAGAAACAACAGCAATCGGCTTTTTGGCGCAACCCTGTGATTGCATGGTTATGGATCCATATCCCAGATATACTCGGGATGATTTTCTTATTGGTGTTTATCTTTGCAATTTACATGGGCGGTTCATTGCTTTGGCAATGGTTAAAGGCCAATGGGGTATTGTAGAGAGAAATGCACTGTTGCTTGAGCGCGATCAATGAAAGGCTATTCAACTGAAAAGTGATTGATAAAACGGTAAACGCTCTGAGAAAAATTAGACCCAATAAAAAAGCCTCCATAGGGAGGCTTTTTTACGACTTACATCAGATGCTGAATTATGGGCAATCTAATTGTTGTAAAGCCGCAACACGTTGTTCAATCGTTGGGTGTGTTTGGAACAATGCAGCTAAGCTGAACCCTTGTTCTTGACCCGCAGAAATAGCAAAGGCTTTCATTTCTTTTGGCATTTGATCTGGCATTTCAGATTCTGCTTGTAAACGTAATAGGGCAGAAATCATCGCTTGTTTACCTGCTAGACGCGCACCAGCTTCATCGGCACGGTATTCACGGTAGCGAGAGAACCACATCACAATGGCAGACGCTGCGATACCAAAGACAATATCTAATACAATCGTAATGACGAAGTATGCGATACCCGGTGCTTCACCATCTTCACGACCGAAGACATTACGGTCGATAAAGTCACCTGCTACACGTGCAAAGAACATGACAAAGGCGTTGACTACACCTTGCACCAAAGCAAGGGTCACCATGTCACCATTGGCTACGTGACCAATTTCGTGAGCGAGTACGGCACGGAGTTCATCTTTGTTCATACGCTCCAGTAGACCGGTAGAAACCGCCACTAAAGCATCATTTTTGTTCCAGCCTGTTGCAAAGGCATTTGACTGGTACGATGGGAAAATACCCACTTCTGGCATTTTGATACCAGAACGTTGTGCTAGTTGCGCAACTTCGTTGAGTAACCATGCTTCAGCTTGGCTACGTGGTGCATTAGGGTCAATCAGCTCTGTACCCGTGGTTTTTTTCGCCATCCATTTTGACATGAATAGTGAGATCATCGAACCCACCATACCGAACACAAAACAGATAACGAGCAAGTTGCCTAAGTTTAAGCCGCCTGCACCGTGGTAACTACCGACACCGAAGAGTGACAAGATTATGCCAGCTACAACCAGTACCGCGAGGTTGGTCAGCAAGAACAAACCAATCCGCATCATTGGGTAAATCCTCTTATTATAGAAAAATGATCTGATTTACAAATAAAAATCATTAAACTCAATATGAGGTGAAAGTCTTAAAATTTCAAGGAAAAATTAGTAAAACAGATGCAATTTTACAAAATCAGTGATTTTATTCATTGAGATAAATGCGCGCTGAGGCAGAAGCATTTGCTGTCGCAAATGAACCTGAAGGTGCATCGGTAAAACTACCATTGTCCGTTTGAATAATTTGACGTGCCGGTGACTTGGCAACAGCAGGGGCAGCAGCATGATAATTGTCCGAACTGGCAATAATCCGACCACTATTAGAAGTGCTATTTGAACTGCTCGAACCCGAGACACTTAAACTACCAGCATATAGGTTGCTGTAGCGGCTAGTGACACGGCGGACATAGTCTTGAGTTTCACGAAAAGGTGGGATGCCACCATATTTTGCGACATTGCCTTCACCTGCGTTATAACCAGCTAAGGCAAGTGAGGTGTTGCCATTAAAACGTTTCAGTAGCCAAGATAAATAGCGCGCACCAGCCATAATGTTCTGATGAGGATCGTAGGCATTCGATACATTGAAGCGACGTGCTGTGGCAGGCATGAGTTGCATTAATCCTTGCGCACCGACTGGTGAGCGTGCATTGGTGTTAAAACCAGATTCGGTATGCATCACCGCTTTGATCAGACCTTCGGAAACACCATGTTGGGCCGCGGCTTGTTTAATAATATTGTCAAAGGCATTTTTATTACGGCTATAGCTTGGCAACACAGACGCTTCATTTGAGCCCCAGTTACTATAACTATGGATATTACTGTCCGGATAGTAGGTTTTTTTCTCGACTTTCAGATTGCTATAGCGGCCTTGTTTATTGGTTAGTAGCGTTGTGCCGTTACTTTCACGTAATTGATAGATCGTTTGGCCGGCAAAAATGCTCGGTGCAGCTAAACTGGTAGCCACACTTCCACTTAATAACAGCCCCAAAGTCCAAGTATTGTTTTTCATTTTATTGTGAAGAAAAAAATTCTGTCCCCAAACAGTTAAAATAGAGTTTATCAAAAAAAAATCAGATGAAAAGGCTTCGAGGGCTGATTTCTTCTTTACTTTGTAAAAATCAAGTCATTTTGATGATTCAATAATCAAAAAAAATATTTATTTTTTTTTAATGAGCATAACTTGACACATCTAAAGTATTGATAAGTAAGGGATAATAAATTGATCAAAAAATGATCAATTTAAATAGAAGCCTTAAAATAAGGGCAGCTCACCTTGTCAAGTCATTTAAAATCCACAAAGTTATCCACAGCTTTTGTGGACAACTGTGGAAAAGTCCAAAAGATAAGCATTTGGGCTAAAAAATGAACTCGACCGTATAAAATAATGCACTGAAGATTACGTGATCATGACAGTATTTCTACTTTTTTCGGAAATTACATTCTTTTGATGCGAGAAGTCTGCGAATCGGATAAAATTGCGCGGTATTTTTTTTTAGGTTTAACTCGTCTATGTTCTCGCCAGTTGAGTCCGAACAAGGATTTAATTTCAAACCAGAACTACCAACTAGCTCTGCGTATTATCGTTTATTGAAAAAGCTACGCCGTCAGGTCGGTCATGCCATTCGTGATTTTAAAATGATCGAAGAGGGCGACAAGGTGATGGTCTGTATTTCAGGCGGTAAAGACAGTTATACCTTGCTCGACATTTTGTTGCAGTTTAAGCGTATCGCACCGATTAATTTTGATGTGGTTGCGGTCAACCTTGACCAAAAACAACCGGGTTTCCCTGAAGACGTATTGCCACGTTATTTAGAAGAAAACAAAATTCCATATTACATCTTAGAAAAAGATACCTACAGTATTACCAAACGTTTAACCCCAGAAGGTAAAACGTATTGTGCAGTATGCTCACGTTTACGTCGTGGTTCGTTATACGGCTTTGCTCAAGAAATTGGGGCGACGAAAGTGGCTTTAGGTCATCATCGTGATGATATTTTGGCGACGTTCTTCTTGAACTTGTTCCATGGCGGCAGCTTAAAAGCCATGCCACCGAAATTATTGTCTTCTGACAAAAAGAACATTTTGATTCGTCCACTGGCTTATGTGGAAGAAAAAGACATCATCAAATATGCAGAAATGCGTAAGTTCCCAATTATCCCATGTAATTTGTGTGGTTCTCAGGAAAACTTACAGCGTGCAATGTTAAATGACATGCTGCGTACTTGGGATAAAGAATTTCCAAAACGTTTACACAGTATTTTTGGTGCATTGCAAAATGTATCGCCTTCACAACTGGCTGACCGTGAGTTATTCGACTTTGAAGCCTTGGATGAACAACGCGAATTTGACTTCAAAAATAGCGAAAGTTGTTCAACTGAAGAAGGTGAGCCTGAAAGCAAACGCATTAATATGGTTAACTTAGGGTTTATGGCAGATTAAGCCGAAAACTTCATCACGCAAAAGGCATTCTACGGAATGCCTTTTTTATGCTTATGATTTTTCTCATTTTGTTGTTAAACAGTTAAATATTGAACGGTGCGTACAAAAAACTTTAGCCTTTTCGCAAATGATCATGCTATAACAAGCCTCAAGCAAAATATGCTTGCACTGATGTTGTCCGGAACGGCAACACACACGAACAAAATAAATTGAGGAAAGATCATGCCTGCTTTTTTAACTGATGATTGGTTTTCAACTGTAGAAACTCTGACAGCTCAAGCTGGTGATTTAAACTTACCACCTGCATTGGCTAATCTTGCAATTAACCTTGTGGTTGCTGACGCTGCAGGCAATACTGAATTGTCATTAGACGGTGGTGCAATTAAAAAAGGTTTATCTTCAAACGCGAAAACAACGTTGAACATGGATGCTGAAACTTTACGTAAAGTATTCCTTGAGTTTGATATGGCTGCAGCGATGCAAGCGTTTATGACGGGCAAAATTAAAGTACAAGGTGATATGTCACAATTGATGGCATTGCAAACTGCAAAACCAAGTACTGAGCAAAAAGATTTATTCAAAAAAGTGCTTGAGCAAACTGCTTAAGTCCAAAACGAAAAAAGCTTACCCGAAGGTAAGCTTTTTTTTTGTGCGCTCACATGTAAATTTTAGATGGACGCATATTAGATATTCACCAGTTGTGGTGTGGTTTTAATATGTTCCAAATAAGCACGAATACGCGTGACATATTGCACGGCTTGACGATAACGACCATTGCTGGCTTTGTTACGGTCAAGATAAGCATATAAGTTCACCCACTTATTCGGGTTTTTACCCTGAGCTTGGATGCGCTTTTGAATCTGACTTACAGCACCAGGACCCATGTTATACGCCACTAAGGCATACCAATTACGATCTGGGTAGGGAATGTTGCTATAACGGTTTAACATTTGGTCATAGTACTTTGCACCACCTTGAATGCTTTGAGTCGCATCTGTACGGTTGCTCACACCCATGGCTTTTGCTGTACTGTTGGTCAGCATCATAATGCCACGAACACCCGTTGGGGATACCGAGTCAGGTTTGAGGTAAGACTCTTGATAACCAATTGCTGCCAATAAATGCCAGTCTAGGTCGTATTGCTTGGCCGTGTTTTTAAAACTTGCCTTATAGATCGGCATACGTTTACTTAAATCACGTTGAATCACATTCCAAGAATCTTGTTTGACCACATTACGGTTGTAGAATGATGCCAACTGTCCAATTGCGCCATTTTGTTTGGCACGGCAAATAAAGCCACTCGCGGTTTGGCTGAGTGGATCGTCTGCATTTTTAAATACCCAGTTTAAGTTGCTGTTTAAACCATTCTTTTTCAAAGAAACGGTATCACCACAACTGGCTGAAAATGACGTCAAATGCTTGGCTTCAATGGTACTCATTTCGGCAGTGGTCATAGCAAAATTGGCTTGACCTTTGGCAACCATTTTTAAAGCAGTGGCATTGTCATTCACTGTTTTAAAATCTAATTGGACATTTAAACTTTCTGCATAGTTACGTGCAAGGTCGTAACCAAAACCATGTCGATGTTTACCATCCTGAAAAACAATGTCAGGATTGGCAACGGCAACAACAGTGAGTTTATTACTGTTGACGACAGCATCATATTGATGAGCTGTTTTGCTGGCATTAATACTGTGAAAAGGAATTAAGACAGTACTAAGTGCAAGCGCTTTAAATGGGAGAGAGTTAAAAGAGTTAAGGCAAAGCCTCGACCCAGAAGTTGAACTACTGTGCATGTTGTCTCCGCTACAAGTAATTTATGCCCTAAAAAGCAAAGGCAAACACGCCTCAGACTTTTTCAAGTTTGATAAATTCAATAAGGGTTGGGCAGTCATGACGTCATTCAAAAATGACTAGGGGTTTTCGGGAAATGTGTAGAAAATCTACACTGGATAAAAATTAAACAAGCCTAAAAGATGTGCGCATAATAATAAGCAAAAAAATACTTGTCAAATTTTGTACGAAAAAATATTAAAATATGTAACATAAATAATTGATTTTGTTTACGAATAAATTTTATATACTTTGCCTGTGTAGAAATGGAGGATAAAATAGGCATGTTTTGTAAAAATCAGCGCTTGCTCAAGGCCGAAAAATCATCATGAAATCTAACTTAATTACCCGTGGTGGACACGATTTATTGGTCGCTGAACTTCAACATTTATGGCACGAAGAACGACCTGAAATTACCAAAAAAGTGAACTGGGCGGCCAGTCTTGGCGACCGTTCGGAAAACGCGGATTATCAATATAATAAGCAATTGTTACGCAAAATTGACCGACGTGTACGCTATTTGGGAAAACGTTTGGAAGAGCTTCGTATTATCGATTATTCACCCGAACAAATAGGGAAAGTCTATTTTGGGGCGTGGGTCGATATTGAAAATGATGAAGGCGAACAAAAAACGTTAAGGATCGTGGGGGGGGATGAAATTTATGATCATCATCCGCAGCATATCTCGATTGATTCACCTATGGCTCGAGCACTCCTGTCCAAGCAAGTGGATGATGAGGTCGAAGTGCTGACCCCGCTGGGAAAAAAATGTTGGTATATCAATTCAATTCGTTATGAAATGGGCGAAAGTACTGAAAAATAACAATCTGCTCTTAATTTGTTCAATTAGACGTGTTTTTTACAAAATAATTTGCCATTGCTGAAATTTATTTATATGATGGCGGCCATGGAAGCGTGGCAGAGCGGTTTAATGCACCGGTCTTGAAAACCGACGAGGGCGCGAGTCCTCCGTGAGTTCGAATCTCACCGCTTCCGCCAAATTCAAAAACCCTGATGTTTTTAACATCAGGGTTTTTTTATGTGCGTAAATTTAGGCAATGCAATTTGTCTTGATCTCAATTCAATACATATTGATTGAACATCTATTTTTCAGCTCGAAGCCAAAATTTTACAATCGCCTAAATTTTGTCTGAACGATTCGCCAAGTGTTCAAAATAAGGCAAAATAATTTGCCAATCTGAATTTTTATTTATATGATAGCGGCCATGGAAGCGTGGCAGAGCGGTTTAATGCACCGGTCTTGAAAACCGACGAGGGCGCGAGTCCTCCGTGAGTTCGAATCTCACCGCTTCCGCCATATTCAAAAAACCCCAATGTTTTACATTGGGGTTTTTTTTTTGCCTAAAATTTTTGAATTATTTTTTCGACAGGCGAAGCTGATATACAGCATGGATATGACATGCTATTAATTATTCACAATAAACAGAAAACAAGATCAATCGATTTAGAAAAGGAATTCATCCATGCAGAAACCAGAGCTTATTCATGAACTGGAATGGCAAGCGCGTTGTCAATTGGCGGCACTGTATCGCTTGGTGGCTTATTATAAAATGACCGACTTAATTGATACCCATATCAGCCTGCGTTTAAGTCATGAACCAGATCATTTTCTGATTAATCGCTATGGTGTGACCTTTGACAAAATGACGGCTTCGGATTTGGTCAAAATTGATCATGAAGGTAAAATTGTTGAAACCTATGATGCAGGGAAGATGGTGAATGTAGCAGGCTTTGTGATTCATTCTGCCTTACATCATGCGCGTGCAAATATTAATTGCGTGATTCATACGCATACTGCGGATGGCGTGGCAGTTTCTGCACAGGAACATGGATTATTGCCAATCTCACAACATGCGTTAAAGTTCTATCAGAACATTGCTTATCATGAATATGAGGGCATAGCCTTTTCAACTGAAGAGCGTGAAAGATTGGTACAGGATATGAGGCATTATCGCTGTATGATTTTACGTAATCACGGTTTGCTTGCGACTGGTGATAGTGTGGCACGGGCATTTCATGAAATTTACTTTTTAGAACGAGCTTGTCAAATTCAAGTAAAAGCATTGTCGAGTGCTACATTGCATTATCCAAGTCCGAAGGTTTGTGAACATACGTTGCAGCAGTTTGAAAATCCGATGGCCGAGCCCATTATTCAAGCGGCTTGGCAGGCGGCCTTGTCCTTAATTGACGATCAGCAGTCAGATTATTGCAGATAATATAATTTTCAATCATCTAGCTCATAGAGTATAGGCGCTATGCCTTATGTGCAGAAGAATAGTCATGGCTTGAGCAACGCGTTATCATGTTCATAGTGGAACTATGAGATGAACTATGAAAATCGTTGCAGATGAAAATCTGGCATTTACTGAGTATTTTTTTGCCGAATTTGGTGAAATAAAGCAAGCGGCAGGTCGAACATTGACCCATGCAGATGTCAAAGAAGCCGATGCATTGTTGGTACGATCGGTGACTCAGGTAAATGCAGACTTAATTCAACAGACCGCACTCAAATTTGTCGGTAGTGCTACGATTGGAACAGATCATTTAGATATTACTGCTTTAGAAAAGCAGGGGATTGCTTGGTCAAATGCCGCAGGTTGTAATGCACAAGCGGTTGCTGAATATGTGATTACGGCATTGCTTTATGTTAAACCTGAATTGTTGAATGCAAATGAAAAATTTACCTTGGGCATTGTTGGTTTAGGTAATGTTGGTTCACGTTTAGCCGTCATGGCAGAATTATTCGGTTGGAATGTCATTGGCTATGATCCATTTGTGCAATCTGATCAGGTGAAACAAGTTGAATTTGCAGAACTGTTAAAAAGTGCAGATGCGATTAGTACTCATGTGCCACTGACCAAAGAGGGTGAACATCCAACCTATCATTTAATCAATGCTGCTGCACTTGCCGCTATGAAGCCTTCAGCGATTTTGATTAATTCCGCGCGTGGGCCAGTGGTCGAAGAAGCTGCCTTAATTGCCGATATTCAACAGACACAGCGTAAAGTGGTCTTAGACGTTTTTGAGCATGAGCCAGAGATTTCAGCAGCGTTGTTAGATTTAATTTACGTGGTGACACCCCATATTGCAGGCTACAGCTTGGAAGGTAAAGCACGTGGCACACAGATGATCTATGAGGCATTTTGTCAAACTTTCAATCAACCGATAAATAAAGCTTTTGAAAGTCAGTTGCCCGTCTGTGAGCAGTATTTTACGGGTGCTGACTTTAAGACGGTATTACAGCGTTATTTAAAAGATATTTATGATATCGCTCGTGATGATGCCAACTTACGTGCTTGCCTAAAAGACGGCAAGGTGGATCAAAAAGCCTTTGATTATTTACGTAAAACCTATCCTTTACGCCGTGAATGGGCTGCACATGGAGGCCCAGCAGCATGAGTCAAATGAACTTTCAACCGAGTTGTGAACTCACTGCACTTCGTGCACGTGCCACGATGTATGCTCAAATTCGCCAGTTTTTTGCTGCACGTGATGTGCTTGAAGTGGAAACACCTGTGCTTTCACAAGCGGGTGTCACCGATGTGCATTTAGCATCGGTACAAGCTCAGCGTCATGTGAATGGTCAAAAGCAAACGCATTATTTGCAAACTTCACCTGAATTTGCCATGAAGCGTCTGTTGGCAAGTGGCAGTGGGCCTATCTACCAAATCTGTAAAGTTTTCCGTGATGATGAGCATGGACGTAAACACAACAGTGAATTCACAATGTTGGAATGGTACCGTCCGGGTTTTAGCTTAAAAGACTTGATGTTCGAAGTGACTGACCTATTGAATGAAACTTTGAAACAACGCTTTGGTGAAGTTCGTCCGACTATTTTGAGCTATAAGCATGCCTTTATGGATCGTTTGGATTTAAATCCGTTACAAGCTTCTTTACAAGATCTGAAAGATTGTTGTCGTCGTGTGGGGCTAAGCTTAGATCTGGGTGAAGACCGTTTAGGCTATATCGATTTATTGTTCTCGCATTATGTAGAGCCGAGTCTCGGTTTTGATACGCCAGTGTTCCTTACAGATTTTCCACCGGAAATGGCTTCTTTGGCGAAAACCCGTGTGGACGAAGATGGTGAATTGGTTGCAGCACGATTTGAGCTCTATATCGAAGGTTTAGAGTTAGCGAATGCCTATGATGAACTGATTGATGCGGATGTTTTACGAAGTCGTTTTGAGGCAGATAATGCAGAGCGCGCTAAACTTGGGTTGCATGTGATGCCGATTGATGAATATTTGCTTGCTGCATTACCGCATATGAGCGAGTGTGCAGGTATAGCCTTAGGTATTGATCGATTGCTAATGGTGGCTATGAATCAGCTAAAGCTTGAAAAAGTCATTAGTTTTCCAGCAGCTGTGTCATAAGTGAACTGAATAGCTGCTGTCTATAAATGCTTATACATTTTAGACAGCAGCATAGCTTTCAAATTTAAAAAGGCCTATCAACGTATAGATTGTGATTTAGCGATAATATGTCTAAATATTTATAAAAGATGCAATTTAATTACAGCAGAGTAGCTCAAATTTTATATAAATTATCAATGTCACAATAATAAAAAGAGTAATAAAGGCTATTTCAAGACCTTTATTTCTTTGAATTTTTTTATGATAGAAAACAATGCTGAGTGGGGAAAGAAAAAAGGAGACAATTATCGCCCACAGCCAGTTTAAATTTGGGCTTCTATCAATACTCCCGTCATTCTGTGTAGTCCAGTCTTGATGCGGATGAATAAAATCCACAGCAGCGCTCGCCAATAGAAAAATATTAATATAAAACATAACGTAAGCGTCCGCTGAACACACCTTATGAATTCATCCTATAAGCCTTAATTTAGTCCCCACTTAGAAACAAGTGGGGACTTAAATTTATGACTACAAATCATCAGACATCCATCGCATCTCTTGC
>NZ_VPCH01000031.1:0-43577 GCF_013418285.1 Acinetobacter sp. YH12152 | reverse complement strand
GTGGAGCGACAATTGATGTAATTCGAGAATACATCCAAAACCAAGAAAGACCCGACTGAAAAGGCGTGCTATCCATCTCCATCTAAATCACAGATTATAGATGGAGAATTCCGCACATTTAGTTAAAGGTAGCCAATATGTCGAAATCAGCGAAAGGCTCAATCGAGAAAAAAGGAAAGAATGTTAAAGCCAAATCGGGCTTAAACAAATCAATTCTTGATCAAGGTTTGTCGATGCTTGTCGATATGTTGGAGTACAAACAGCTATGGCGTGGTGGTTTGCTCGTCAAAATTGACCCTAGATATACAAGTCAAACGTGTAGCTCATGCGGTCATGTAGCGAAAGAGAATCGACAAACTCAAGCTAAATTTGAGTGTGTTGAATGTGGCTTTAGCGAGAATGCGGATATTAACGCTTCTTGCAATATTTTGGCGGCAGGACATGCCGTTTTGTCTGTCGAGGGAGGATGCGGTAAAGGTCGCCCTGTGAAGCAGAAAGCAAGTGAAATCCGTGAGGAAGTCACCTAAGAGCTTTTGCTTTTAGAATCCCCCACTTGAGGTAAAACGAAAGTGGCGGGAGTATGTCAACTGGTGATTGCAATACTACCTTAAAATACCGTAAAAAATGTTTACTGTATATTTGCTATGGGGTAATCTTAAAACTACTATTTATTGACTGATTGGTATATGACGACAGATAAGCATGAAGTGCTTCTCAGAATGAGAGCCATTGAACTCCTTGCATACTGGGAAGGTCGTTTGGTTACCAATCGTTTGATGAGCTGGTTTGGACTGAGTCGACAGCAGGCTTCTGCGGATATCAAGCGCTATAATACGCTGTATAACCCCGATGCCTTGATTCATGACCCCTCCGTCAAGGGTTATGTGCCTAAAGCCAGCTTCCAGCCTGTACTGACTACAGCGCATATCAATGAATATCTCAACATGCTGTCAGGTTTGGTTAGTGAATCGCATGCGCTGATTGCGATGCCAGAACCGAATCTTGCAGCAGTTCAATTACCTGATCGCAGTGTACGTCCTGAAGTGATTCGGGAAGTTTTGCGTGCCTGCCGCAACCAAAGTACTTTAAAAATGATTTATGCCTCCATGCAGAATCCGCAGTGGCATGAACGCATGATTTCCCCACATACCCTGGTGTATACCGGTTTTCGCTGGCATGTCCGTGCCTATTGCCATCAGAGCAAGCAGTTTAAGGACTTTTTACTCTCCAGAATTGATCGCACACCTGTTGTGGTGGCGATTGACTCAGTAGACCCTGCTCAGGATCAGCAATGGCATGAAGAAATTGTACTGACGCTGATCCCTAATCCAAAATTGAATGAAGCTCAAAAAGCGCTGGTCGAAAAAGACTTCGGCATGCCTGATGGCAGATTACAGATTCCGGTGAAAAAAGCCCTGGCTCACTATACTTTGCAGCGATATCAGGCCGCGATCACGCTGGCTGAGGCGGATGATGCCTTGAAATATCCCTTAGTGTTACAACGTTCAGATATCGAAAAGCTGTCGTCTTATCTGTTTGATCAAGCTTCATAGGAGATTGGCCATGTTAGAGCAATTTCATTATGACAGTGACCTGATTGGCGGTTCCCTGATGGTGCGTGAAAGCCGGCTGATCGCGGATCTGTTATTACGAGAAGCGACTCCAGAACAATGGCATCAGGCCATTCAGATTGACAATATTCTACAAAAAAGAACGCCTGCTTCAGCTCAACGCAATGCCACCGCTATTCGTAAGCGTCTGGAGCGCTTAGAGCCTGATTTCTGGAAAGCTTTGCGTGATGGGGATGATGAGCTGGCGACTCAGGTGGCTTTTTGTGGTGTATTGGAACGCAACTTGTTGCTGCTTGAGTTTATGGAAACGGTGATGAGGGATGCCTATATCTCTCAGGCGCAATACTTGGACAGTTATATCTGGTCAGATTTTTTGGATGAACGCTCACAACGTGATCCGGATATCTGTGATTGGAAAGAGTCCAGCAAGAAAAAAATGGGGCAGGTGGTGTTTCGCATGCTGGCAGAAGCTGGTTACTTAAAAAGTACCCGTAAGCTGGAGTTGCAGCGTGTGATCGTCAGAGCAGAGCTGCGTAGCCTGTTGGAAGAACATTATAAACAACGCATTAAAAGATCTATGGAAGTGTCGCTATGGACGCGGTAGTTGTAGAGGGGCAGCAATGAGTCAAGCAATACATGAGCGTCTGAATCAGATTCCAGAGCGAATTCTTTCCACCGAGTTTCTCACCGGGCAAGGACTGGGCAATGAAATTGGCTTCTGGATTTTTGATTATGCACCTGAAGATGAGTTGAAAGTGCGCGAATATCTGCATTTTCTAGACGGGATGCTGGAGAAAAAACACAGTCAGCTGAAGGTGGTGAATATCAACCTGCTGCAAGCCGTGGTGGATTATCTGGCTGAGCGTAACTTCATCGATAAAGCCATTCAAATGCAAAAAGCCAAAGGCGATGAGGCGCTGCTCAAAGCGCTGAAAGGCCCACTGCATATGGATAAGTTCGCGCCCTATCTGGTAAGTAAATATGCCACCAATGCGCAAGATATTGTGTTGATGACTGGGGTAGGGTCGGTTTGGCCACTGTTACGTGCCCATCACTTATTGAACAGTTTGCATTCGTTACTGGGGCATAAGCCAGTGGTGCTGTTTTACCCAGGTTATTACGACGGTCAAGCGATGAGTTTATTTGGAAAAATTCCAAGCAATAATTACTACAGAGCATTCAGATTAGTGCCTTAAACACGGCAAATAGAAATAAAAATTCGGGGGAATGGATTGAGATGAACATTAAAGAACTTTTTTACAAGCCATTAGATCGTGCGATTAACGGGGTCGTAAAAGCAGACCAGAATGACAATACCACGGTTTATCAGGAACTCGATGAGTATGTGGTCACCAATGAACTGGAAAAGCATTTTCGGGACTTTTTCCAGTCTTATGGCACAGACCTAAGCGATCCCTCGATTGCTAACCGAGTCGGCGTATGGATTTCAGGCTTCTTTGGTTCAGGTAAATCACATTTCCTGAAAACCTTGTCGTATATTCTGGCCAATAAAGTGGCACGTGATGCGCAAGGTAACGAGCGTAGCGCCGCAGAATTCTTTGATGAAAGCAAAATTCGTGATGCGTTTATCCGTGCGGATATTGGCAAGGCGGTCAGCCATCATGCCGATGTCATCCTGTTTAACATCGACAGTAAAGCCAGCTCCAATGATGATGGCAATCCGATCCTGAATGTGTTTTTACGTGTGTTTAACGAGTATCAGGGGTTTAGCGCAGATCATCCACATATTGCCCATATGGAACGTCACCTGAGCCAGAAAGGTGTCTACGAACGCTTTAAACAGGCGTTTGAGGAATCCAGTGGCATGTCCTGGCTAGAGGAGCGTGACGGTTATCAGTTCTATCAGGATGATGTCGAAACCGCGATTTCCCAAGCCCTCAACTTATCTGCTGAAGCTGCGCACAAGTGGTTTGAAGATTCTGAACAAACATTTAGTGTTTCGGTTGAAAACTTCTGTCAGTGGGTGAAAGAATATCTGGACAGCAAAGGACCGCAGCAACGGATATTGTTCCTGGTGGATGAAGTAGGTCAGTTTATTGGTAGCGATACCCGCTTGATGCTGACCTTACAGACGATTACTGAAAACCTCGGCACGATTTGTAAAGGCCGGGCTTGGATTATCGTCACCTCACAGGCAGACATCGATGCTGTTTTAGGTGAGATGTCTTCTTCCAAAGCCAATGACTTCTCCAAGATTGCTGGACGTTTTAAAACCCGTTTATCACTGTCCAGTTCCAATACCGATGAAGTCATCCAGAAACGTTTATTACGCAAAACCCCAGAAGCAGAAGCATTGCTCAGATCGGTGTTTGAGCAAAAGGGCGATATCTTAAAAAATCAGATTACCTTTGACCGTTCAGGTCCAACCCTCAAGAACTATGAGGGGCCAGAAAGTTTTATTCATAACTATCCTTTTGCGCCGTACCATTTCCAGCTGGTGCAAAAAGTATTTGAAGAAATCCGTAAAGTCGGTGCGACCGGTGCACACTTGGCCTATGGTGAACGGTCCATGCTGGATGCGTTCCAGATGGCCGCGAATGCGATTGCTACAGATGAAGTCGGTGCCCTGGTTCCTTTCTACCGCTTCTATACTTCAGTGGAAGGATTTCTGGATACAGCAGTGAAGCGTACCATCGACCAGGCAGAGCAGAATAAGACCCTGGATGGTTTTGATGTGCAGATGCTGCGTACCCTGTTCATGATCCGCTATGTCGATATCATCAAAGGTACGCTGGATAACCTGGTGACTTTGTCGATTGAGAAAATTGATGAAGATAAGCTGGCATTACGCAAGCGGATTGAAGAAAGCCTACTGCGTCTGGAAAAAGAGAGCCTGATTACTAGGAATGGCGATGAGTTCCTGTTCCTGACCAATGAAGAACGCGATATCACTCGTAAAATTAAAGCCACAGACTTAGCAGCTTCAGAAGAAAATAAAGAGTTAGCCAATCTGATCTTTAAAGATTTACTGCGCGATCAGAACAAATACCGCCATCAAGCCAACAAGATGGACTATCAGATTGGACGTTTTCTGGATGGTCATAGCCTGGATGGCAAGTATGAGAGCGATTTGAAAGTTGAAATCATTTCTCCACTGGATACGGAATATAACCTCTACACAGAAGCTTTCTGTATTGGTAAAAGCACCGAGGCTGAAGGGCAGATATTGTTTAAACTGGCAGACGATAAACAGTTCTTTAATGAACTGCGCACCTGGCTGAAAACCAATAAATTTATTCGCTTAAATGATGATGGCACCCAATCGGATATCAGCCGTATCCTGGCAGACCGTGGCCGTGAGAACCAGGAGCGTAAAAAACGTCTGCGTGCCCGGGTCGAAGAAATGTTGCTAGACGCGGAAAGTTATGCCTTGGGTCAACACCTACAACTTTCATCTTCAAGTTCAACCACCAAGCTGGATGAGGCTTGTCGTTATTTGCTGGAAAACACTTATACCAAACTGAGCTATCTGCAAGTCTATCAGCAGGATGCCTGGCGTGAACTGAACGCCGTCTTGACGGTGGATGATATGGCGCAGCTCGGATTGTCTCTGGATGGTGGTCAAACGAATCCGAAAGCACTACAAGAAGTAGAGCAGTACATTGCGCTACGGGCAACTGGTACCGAACGTATTCTGGTGTCAGATGTGGTGGATCGTTTTGCCAAACGCCCTTATGGCTGGCCAGATGCCGAGATTTTACTGCTGGTAGGTCAGCTGGCGGCAATGGGGCGGATTTCTCTGCAGTTAAATGGCGGCAGCTTACAGTTAAAAGATGCCTTTGAGCCTTTACAAAACAGCCGCCGTCGCCGTGATGTGTCGATCATTAAAAAGCGCCAGACTGATGATCAGGTGTTGAAACAGGCACGCCAACTCACCCAAGACCTATTCTCGGCCATGGGACCAGCGACTGAGAAAGAGCTATTTGAATTCTATTTGCAGCATTTTAAGACTTGGTTAGCCAACTTTAAGTCGTATAAGAGTAAAACTGATGTCGGGCAGTTCCCGGGCAAGAAAGTGATTGAAAAGTCGATTCTGACTTTGGAACGTCTGCTGGCGAATAGCGACAGCTTCGATTTCTTTAAGGCCGTGGTCGAGAACAAGGACGACTATCTGGATCTGGAAGAAGATTATCGTGACATTCATGAATTCTTCAGCAACCAGATGCCAAGCTGGCAACAACTGCAACAGGCCTTACGTCATTTTGAGAAAAACAAACAGGCGCTGGGCAGTGATGAGGTGGCAAAAAAAGCCCTCTCTGAATTACATCGCATTTCGACCATTGAATCACCATATGGTTTACTCAATAAAATCGCTGATTTGGTTCGCACTGTGGAAAGCGTCAATGAGCGACTGTTGAGTGAGAAGCGCAATCAGGCGATAGAACACATTGATGACAAGATCAAACAGTTAGAAGCCGAGATTAAAAACAGTGGCATCGCTACAGCTGAGCTGAGTAACAAGCTATTACGCCCACTACAACTGCTGAAAACAGATATTGAAGTGGAAACTAGCCTGTCCACCATCTATATGTTGCAAACCCAAACCGCCGTGGAGCGTTTTGATGAAGCCTTGTATGAGTTGGAAAGCGAAGTTCAGGCGGAAATCCAGCGTCAGGCCAAAGCGGCACAACTGGCTCAGAGCAAAGCAGAGAGTGTAACCAACACTGCAACCACCTCCAGTCCAGTTAGCTCAGCATCTACTACAAGTCCTGTACAGCCTGTGACAGCCGTAGTGCCACCGAAACCTGTTGTCGAAGTCGATGTTGCTAGCATTTACAGCAAAAGCTCAAGTAGTGTCTATCTGGAAACAGAAGAATCAGTGGATCAGTTTGTAGACGCACTCAAAGCTGAATTGAAAAAAATTGTGAGTGATAAAAAGCGTGTGCGTATCCGCTAACTTGGGTTAGGGATATCGGCATCAGTCATTAATTAAAGGTTTAAAGATGAATACCAGTAATATTAAAAAATACGCACCGCAAGCACGTAATGATTTTATCGCAGCGATGCGCAAGCAGGCCGCCAAATATGGCATCACCGCAGACAGCATTTTACCGGCAGAACAGAAAGGCGACTTGCTGCTGATTGGCGATCAGGTTTTTCCGCTATCAGTCATGAAACCACGTGACAAGCTGATCAAGCGCATTCAAACCAGCAGTTTTGAGCAGACGATTGATTATATCGCTTACAGTTGGTTTAACCGTCTCTGTGCGATTCGTTACATGGAATGCAAAGGCTTACTGGATCATGGTCGCCGTGTACTGAGTAGTGCTGATGGCAGTGCTGGCTTGCCACAGATTCTGGAAGAATGTTTGGATATTGACCTACCGGGTTTAAATGCTAGTCGTGTGGCTGAACTCAAGCTGGATGGCAATAAAGACGAAGAGCTGTATCGGGAACTGTTACTGGCTCAGTGTCATGCGTTGAATCAGGTCATGCCACTCCTGTTCGAACAGGTGTCTGATGAGTCAGAACTGTTATTACCGGATAACCTCACCAAAACCGATTCCTTGATCCGTGATTTGGTGAGCAGCATTCCGGAAGAAGATTGGTCGGATGTGCAGATTATTGGCTGGCTGTATCAGTTCTATATTTCTGAAAAGAAAGACCAGGTGATTGGTAAAGTCGTCAAGAGTGAAGATATTCCTGCAGCGACACAACTCTTCACCCCAAACTGGATTGTGAAATACCTGGTACAGAATAGTGTCGGTCGTTTATGGATGATGGCACAGCCGGAGAGTACGCTGGCCAGTGAGTGGGAATATTACATTCAACCAGCGGAACAGACCGATGAAGTCAATGCCCAGTTAAAACAATTGATTGATGTGCGGATCAGTGAAGATGGCGATACTTTAAACCCTGAAAGCATTACGGTACTCGATCCGGCCTGTGGTTCGGGGCATATTCTGGTGGAAGCTTATGACTGCTTAAAAGCGATTTATTTAGAACGTGGTTACCGCAGCCGTGATATTCCACGTTTGATTTTGGAAAATAACCTGTACGGGATTGATATCGATACCCGTGCGGCACAGCTTGCGAGTTTTGCATTGCTGATGAAAGCGCGTGAGGATGACCGACGTTTATTTAGCAATCCACCAAAACTGAATATCATTGCGTTACAGGATAGCCAGCCGGAACGTTTGGATGCATTCAGTCAGGATTTGGCAAGTACTGGTATTGCTCAGACCGATTTAAAAGAACTGCTAGACCTATTTGAACATGCTTCTACTTTTGGTTCTTTGATCCAAATTCCTCAAGCATTTGCAAAGAAACTACCTGATTTAGAAACAAAGCTCAATACAGCATTAGAGTCTGGTGATATTTTTGCACAGCAGTCAGCACAAGAACTGTTACCTTTAGTTCAACAAGCTAAATTACTTGCTAAACAATATGATGCAGTGATAGCTAACCCACCGTATATGGGTAATAAATATATAAATCCAAACCTTAAAACCTATTTAACGAAAAACTATAAAGGTTATGATAAAGATCTATTTTCTGCATTTGTGATTAGAAATTCGTTGTTTATCAAAACAAATGGGCAACTTGGTTTTATGACACCATATACGTGGATGTCATTATCATCTTATGAAAAATTAAGAAAAAATTTATCTAAAAGTAAATCAATAACTTCTTTAGTAAAACCTTCCTTTACAATGTTTTTTGATTCAGCAATTGTTTCTGTTGTAGCATTTACAGTAGCTAATACTGTTGAGAACATAAATGGTACCTATTTCGATCTAGGGCACTTAGGTTCAGCTGAATCACAACCAATAAAATTCTTAGAAACTATAAACTCGAATGATTCCACATTGAAATTTCTTTCATCACAGGAAAAATTTAAAAAAATTCCTGGTAGTCCAGTTGCTTTTTGGGTGAGTGATAAAGTCGGAGAAATTTTTGAAAAAAACCTAGCGATTGGTAATATCGCAGATGCTGTGGTTGGATTACAAACAGGAGATAACAATCGTTTTTTACGTTTTTGGCAAGAAGTTAGTATTCAAAGAATTGGTTTTCATTTTGAAAATAGGGAACAAGCTAAATTTTCAAATAAAAAATGGTTTCCTTATAATAAAGGAGGTGATTTTCGTAAATGGTATGGTAATCAAGAACTTATTGTTAACTGGGAAAATGATGGTTTTGAAATAAGAAACTTTGTAGATGCAAATGGTAAACAACGATCTAGACCACAAAACACAGAATTTTACTTTAGACAATCAGTGAGTTGGTCATTCATAAGTGCCTCATATTTTGGTGTTAGATATTATCCAACAGGTTTTATATTTGATGTCGGAGGGTCTTCTTTATTCCCAAAACATAATCACTACAAAGTAATTACTGGATTCTTGTGTTCATATATAGCTCCACAATTAATGAAAGTCGTTAATCCTACTGTAAACTTTCAGGTAGGTAATATTCAACAATTACCTTATATTGAAGTGACCGAAAAAAATAACCATGTAGAAACATGCATTCAAATTGCAAAGTATGACTGGGATTCTTATGAAACATCATGGGACTTTACTCAAAACCCAATCATCCGCACTCAACAGCTAAACTTAGAACACGCCTTTACAGCCTGGCAGCAACAAAACTCTGACGCCGTAGCTGAAATGAAACGTTTGGAAGAAGAAAACAATAAGCTATTTATTGATGCTTATGGTTTACAGGATGAACTCACCCCAGATGTACCCGATGAGCAAATCACTTTAACCCGAGCTGATCGTGAAAAAGACAGCCAGCGTTTAGTTTCTTATGCGCTTGGCTGCATGATGGGACGTTATAGCTTGGACGAACCAGGTCTGATCTATGCTCATGCAGGCAACCAAGACTTCGATGCCAGCCGTTATCAAACATTCCCAGCTGATGCTGACGGCATTATTCCACTGACCGAAATGCACTGGTTTGAAGATGATGCTACACATCGTATCCAAGAGTTCTTAACTGCCGTTTGGGGCAAAGACACGCTAGATGCCAATATGTTGTGGCTAGCAGAAAGCTTAGATAAAAAAGCCAATGAAACCGCTGAAGATACGATTCGCCGTTACCTAGCGAGTAAGTTCTATAAAGACCATATGCAAACCTATAAAAAGCGCCCGATTTACTGGTTATTCAGCAGTGGTAAACAGGGCGCTTTCCAGGCGTTGGTGTACTTGCACCGCTATAACGAAAGTACCTTGGCACGTATGCGTACTGAATACGTTATGCCACTCATTTCCAAAATGTCCGCTATGGTCAATTCTTTGCAAAGTGAAATCGAAAACAGTGATTCTGCTGCTGAAATCAAACGAAAAGAGAAAGAGCTGCAAAACTTGCATAAGCAACAGGCTGAACTCAGTAGTTTTGAGGAAAAACTGCGTCATTATGCCGATCAGCGTATTACGTTAGATCTGGATGATGGGGTGAAAGTCAATTATGGCAAGTTTGGGGACTTGCTGGCTGAAGTGAAAGCAGTGACGGGGGAGAAATGATGAATGCTTTTTCTCCGGTACTAGACCTTGATGAGGTCGTTGCATGAATTTAAGTCAACTACAACAAGGTCTGGAACAAGCCTTTTATATTGAACAGCACCGGATTGTCTTCTGGTACGATGCGGAACAGTCCTTCAGCGAAGAAGTAAAAGCTTTAAATCTGGGGGATGTCCAGATTCTGAATATGGCAGAAGAATCCAGCCTTGCGATTAAGCTTAAACTGGAACTTGAGGATCAGCAGGGTAAATACTTGCTGTATTTCCCAAGTGCTGAGCCTGAAACTGAAAAAGACTGGTTACTGGACATCAAGCTGTATTCACGCAGCTTCTATGCCGATCGTTTCTCGATTATTTTCAATGAGCTTGGGCTACAGCAACAAAGTTTAAGAGAACATCTGGCCAAACGTGAAGAGTTCCTTAAAGCCAAAGCACGTCTGAGCGCGTTAAAACGCTATATCCAGCCTGATGCAGATGCACAGGATCTAGATATGGCCATGATTGCAGCTGTGGTCAAGGCCGACAGTGCCGAGCTGATGCATATCGTTCTGGCGCTAGCAGATGAAATGGTACAGCAGAATCTGGATCTGGAAGTGAATCCAGACTCCTTTGCTGAACTGGAAAAATTCCAACTAGTGCCAGCTTTAGTCACAGCATTACAGGCGGAAATTGGTTATCCAGCATCGGTTGAAGAATTGAATGGGGAAGCACCATTCAAGCTCGGTACGTTCTTTATCCGTTTGATGACTACAGGTTTCTGTGAAAGTCTGGGCGATATACCGCTATGGGCTCAGGAACTGGTGATGTCATCCGTCAGCTCCCGTGCGACGGCTAGAGCCTTTTTGTCGCGCTGGAGAGACAGTTCTAAATACTACCCAACCTTCGATACACTCTCCCAGACCGTGGCCAATGCACTGCGGATCCAGGAGAAGGTCGGGGCCTTTGATCTGGGGCAGCTGCTGGATGTCATGACTTTTGAAGTGATTGAACAAAAGATCATTGTCGATCTGTCCAGCCAGATCCCTGCAGCAACCAAAGCTGAACTGGAACATTTCAGAACGATTATTTCTACCCGTTTGGATGGCTATTGGGCTTCCAAACATAAGGATGATGCAACCCGCCGTAAATATCGCACTGTCTATACAGCGTTGCAGGCAGCCATTGACCTGTTCAGTCTGCGACTGCTGTTTGATTCTGGGTTCTATTTCGACTCCAGCGAAGCCTTGTATAAAGCCTACGAGCAGGAGCTGTATCGCTTTGATATGGCATATCGCCACTACAGTGCTGCTTCTCAACGCGCTCATGTCGATATCCTGAAAAAACTCGATGAAGAAGTCGAAAATTGCTATTCCTACTGGTTTATTGACCACTTGGCACGAAACTGGGGAGAGCGGATTGAAGCTGAGCAACGCTTGAATGTCTGGAAAATGGCAGATATCCCAAATCAGCAGAACTTCTATGATATCCATGTCAGACCCTTACTAGGTTCTGCAACGAAACGCCGTATTGTGGTGATCATCAGTGATGCTTTCCGCTATGAAGCTGCAGTAGAGCTGCGTGATCGTATCAATGAAAAGCGTTATTCTGAAGCGACATTGTCTTCACAGCTGGGCGTTGTGCCAAGTTACACCACACTCGGCATGGCTTCGTTGTTGCCGCACCAGACTTTGGAGTACAAAGAGGCCGCAGGGGATGATGTTTTAGTAGATGGGCAGTCCAGCAAAGGGACTGCAGCACGATCCAAAATTCTGGCAGCCTATAATGGATTGGCGGTTACCGCTGAAACTGTAAAAAGTTGGTCGCGTGATGAAGGCCGTGAAGCACTTAAAGACCATGATTTGATTTACGTTTATCACAACGTGATTGATGCTCGGGGAGACAGTGCCTCTACAGAATCAGAAACCTTTATGGCGGTGGAACATGCCATTGAAGAGCTGACTGAACTTAGCCGCAAAATCTTGATGCATTTCAATATTTCTACCCTGTTGGTCACAGCCGACCATGGCTTCTTGTTCCAGCAAAGTAAACTAGAATCTGCGGATCGTTCAAGCTTGACTGAAAAACCTGCCAATACATTGAAAAGCAAAAAACGCTATGTGATTGGGCATGGTTTACCAGAGAGCAAGGAAGCATGGAAAGGCTCAACCCAAGCTACGGCAGGTACACTATCTGCGACTGATTTCTGGATTCCAAAAGGGGCGAACCGTTTCCATTTTGTAGGAGGCTCACGTTTCGTGCATGGTGGCATCATGCCTCAGGAAATCGTGGTGCCTGTACTGACGGTAAAACAGCTGCGTGGTGAAAAGGCCGGACAACGAACCAAGCGTAAAGTTGAGGTTATTTCTACCAAATCCACGCTGAAGATGGTCAATAACATCCAGAAGTTTGATTTGATGCAAACCGAAGCTGTCAGTGAGCTGGTCATGCCAGTGACCCTGTCGATTGCCATTTATGATGGGGATCTCAAAGTGTCAAGTGAAGAAACCTTGACCTTTGATAGCAGTACCGACTCTGTTGCCGATCGGGTAAAACAGGTCAGACTGTCATTATCTGGCACTGATTTTGACCGTAAGAAAGATTACTTCCTGGTACTGAAGGACAAAGACCTTAATATCGAGATGCAACGCTATAAGGTCACCATTGATCTGGCATTTACCGATGACTTCTTCTGATAACGAATTAACGATAGAGCGTAGCCTACATGGAATCTGCTAACGATAAAGAACTGGATCAGCTGCTGAATGAACACTTTGCTGGGCGGGTGGTACGTAAGGATCTAACTAAACTGATCAAAGAAGGGGCAAATGTCCCTGTCTATGTACTTGAATACCTGCTGGGAATGTACTGTGCCTCGGATGATCCAGAGATCATTGAACAGGGACTACGTAACGTAAAGACCGTACTGGCTGAGAACTACGTCCGTCCTGATGAAGCCGAGAAGGTGAAATCCCTGGTTCGTGAACGGGGCAGTTATAAGGTCATTGATCGGGTCACGGTGAAGCTGAATGAGCGTAAGGACAAATACGAAGCCTCCTTTAGTAATTTGGGTATCAAAGATGCCGAAATCTCGGCAGGCATCGTCAAAGAGTATGAAAAATTACTTGTTGGTGGTATCTGGGTCATTGCTACGCTCAGCTACTACTTTGATGAAGGGCAGACCAGTTCTCCATTTGGGGTGAGTTTACTCAAGCCGATTCAAATGCCGAATATGAATATGGATGAACTCTTCAGTGGCAGAGCAGCATTAAGCACGGATCAGTGGCGCGAGAGTTTAATCCGTTCGATCGGCATGGAACCGGCTTCGCTAAAAGAGGACGTGCAATGGCACCTATTAGCACGTATGGTTCCGTTCGTTGAAAATAACTATAACGTCTGTGAACTTGGACCACGCGGTACCGGGAAAAGCCATATTTACAAAGAGTGTTCACCGAATAGTATTCTAGTTTCAGGTGGGCAAACCACTGTCGCCAATCTGTTCTATAACATGAGTAGCCGCCGTATTGGTCTGGTTGGACTCTGGGATGTGGTGGCCTTTGATGAAGTCGCTGGTATTTCCTTTAAGGACAAAGATGGCGTACAGATCATGAAAGACTACATGGCCTCTGGATCTTTTGCCCGTGGTCGTGAACAGATGGAAGCCTCAGCTTCGATGGTTTTTGTGGGTAATATTAACCAAAGTGTGGAATCTCTGGTTAAAACAAGCCATCTCTTGGCGCCGTTCCCTGAAGCCATGATTGATTCGGCATTCTTCGATCGTTTTCATGCTTACATCCCCGGCTGGGAAATTCCCAAGATGCGCCCGGAGTTCTTCACCAACCGTTATGGCCTGATTGTTGATTATCTGGCTGAATTCTTCCGGGAAATGCGCAAGCGTAGCTTTGCAGATTCCATTGAGAAGTACTTCAAACTCGGAAATAACCTGAATCAGCGTGATGTGATCGCCGTTCGCAAGACGGTTTCTGGATTGATGAAGCTGCTCTACCCACACGGTCAGTTTAATAAAGAAGATGTACGGCAATGTCTTCAATATGCACTGCAGGTGCGCCGTCGGGTTAAAGAACAGCTGAAGAAAATTGGAGGGATGGAATTCTATGATGTGCATTTTAGCTATATCGACAATGACACCCTAGAAGAGCACTTTGTTTCCGTCAAAGAGCAGGGGGGTGGCGGACTGATTCCTGAAGGTCCAGCCAAGCCAGGTTTTCTGTATACCATCGGGCTCAGTAATAAAGGCATGCCGGGGTTATACCGCTTAGAACTTCAAGTGACCAAAGGTTCTGGAAAATTGGCGACATCAGGCTTATGGAATTCAAGCAGTGCCAAGGAGCAGGTCAAAATCGCATTTGACTACTTCAAGGCCAATGCATCCAGAATATCGGGTGGCAGTAAGGTGCTGGAACATGACTTCCACTTACATGTGGTTGAATTACAGAATACCGGGCCGCTCAGCCATCTTGCCTTACCAAGTTTAGTGGCTTTCGCTTCTGGCCTGTTAGGACGATCGGTACAAAGTCAGATGGTGGTACTGGGTGATATGAGCTTGGGTGGTTCTGTGACACCGGTGGAAAGTATTGCCGAATGTCTGCAAGTTGCTTTTGATGCTGGTGCCAAGAAGGTTGCTTTGCCAATGAGTAGTGCGGCAGATATCCCAACGATTCCTGTGGGACTGTTTACCAAGTTCCAGACCAGCTTTTATGCAGATCCGGTAGATGCTGTGTTTAAGGGGCTAGGGGTGGATTAATTTCATATCTGTCTGGAAGAGTTACAGTAGATTGTTTTAAATTCAGTTTCTCAAGTTAAACACCATGTTGTAAAAGCATAATACTGCCTCTTTTAAAGAGCTAGTATTTTAGTGGGGGATTACCCTTCATTTTTTCTTGATCAGATATCTGTTGTATTTTGACAGGATTTTGTTGATCTAAATATTTTTGATACCAAACACGCAATGTTTCAGGAGTACAACCGATTTTAGGAGCAATAGCTGTGATTGCTGCCCAAGTAGAAGGATAATCTTTTTCAGATTCAATTAGTAATTGAACCGCTCTTTCTCTGATTTCAGGGGTCAATTTTACTTTGCCATTTGTAAGGTAAAAGGGGGCAATTTTAGAATGCCGTTGACAATGTATCGCCTTTTGAGTTTGAAGCAATGTACAATGATAAGATTAACCCGTTAGGTCAGGTGGCCTAACTTAAATAAAAATTCTCCGACAAACCCGGTACGGTTCATAGCGAGTATCTGCTTATAAAAATTAGGTTTATTTGATTTTAACATCCGAATTGGGTATATGAGACTTTATGTTAAATGAATGATATAACCCATAGAGAAATATCATCAAATAATGAAGATACTTCGGATAAATTTTTGCTATAAATTATTGTTTTTATATCATTTTCTGAAAGCTTCCAAAATCCATCGGATGCTAGAATATATGTGGATTTTTTTTCAATATCTAAGGTCTTAAAGCTCAAGGGTTTTAACTTTTTTGTATTAAATGACTTGGTGACAATATTATCATTTGAAGAAGACCTAAGTATCATTTCGATACTTTGGGGATCTGTTTGATTATTTAAGCTCATCGCTAAATTATGAGGATAAGTAATCCAACTGATTTGTTGCTCATTATTGATTTTCCCAAGTCTGCAATCACCCAAATGTGCTGAATAAATTTGAGTCTGACTAAAAATAACCATCAAAATACTCATTGCTGCAGGTCGCAATTTTCCCCGATGTTCTATATAAAAATTCTCTGTTAGACGTTCAAAAAAATCATGTATATCTTGTGTAGTATTATTTAATTGAGCAAAGACGTCCTTCAAAGAAAGCACATAAGCCTGAAAATTTTTAACTAGTATGTCGCTGTTTTTACATCCCCCATGACCATCCACTACGTAACAAAAATATAGATTTTCATTATCAGTAAGGTTCCCTACAGCATCGATTCCAAATTTTTCTGGTGCGCTAAGATTCTGACATAAGGAAAAGGAGTTTATTAATATGCTTTTGGCCATTGTTTTATGATCGCTTGAATTACTTGTAAAGCTCTTTCTCTTGAGCCAAATCTACATTGATCTTCCATTATGATTTCAAAATCAGTTAATTCAGTGAGTTTTTTAAATTGGTCAGATAAGTAATCTTTGAGTTCTGTTGGAGCATTATAGACTTCTTCAACTAAGGAGGATCGTCCCAAGCAAATTGTGATGATATCTTCTAAGTCTTTGCTATATAAGGGATCTTCTTTACGGCCATGTAATGCTTCAAACTTGGTTGCTAAGAAATATTCAGGCATTAAGGTATTGATAATTAAATTATTTCCTAGCTTATACTCTACTTTTTTCTTATAAGCTTCTAGATACCAAGAATTAGAGAAGCCTAAAATTTTTTCATCAGTGGGCATAAAGTCTACAATTAGATCTTCCCCTAGTTGGTAGCGACAAGTGAAGTCCGTGTTCTTTTCAAATGGATCTGAACTTTGATAATTTTTAAACCCTAGTTTTCTGACTTTCTCATCTAACTCATACCATTGGGTTGTAGTCTTTATATCTACAATTAAATCAACATCTTGAGTGTATCTAGTTGATAAAGATAAATTTTCTGGATCTAAAAACAGGCTAGTAGTGCACCCTCCAATAAATACTAGGTCTTTGATAAGATCCTCGCTTAAAGCACTTATAACCTGCTCTAGCATCTTCATTTGTGTTAAAGCATTATTCATTGTAGATACTCACGTAATAACTTTTCAGCTATTTTCTTTTCCCTTGGGGAACCTATTCTAAACACATCAATAAGAGCAAAAACTTCATACAGGAAATTATCATCTAACGCTGCATATGGTACAGATTTATATAATGGTTCAACTGCTAATCCTGAAATTGATTGATAGCTTTGAGCGGGCCAAATATAAGGTAATGAAGAAGAATACGATAAATGATCTGAAAGTTTTTTATTATTGAAAACAGTAGGAATACCAATATCAATAGCACCAACTTCTGTATGGAAAAAGTATTGAAAACTGTAAATAATTAGGTCTAAGAGAGCTCTTCTATTGGTTTTCCATTGCATTTCTACTAGCTCTAATCGCTTAAATGGTGAATTAGAGGTTACGATCAATAGCCCTATCTTGATTAAACGCTTTAAAGATTCTGCAACCTCACTTTTACTAATAACTACTGCTTCAGCCAACCCTCTGATTGATAAAGAATCATAAAAAGCACTTAATTTTAAAAAGATATCTAACTGCTCATCTTCTAATTTATCCCACTCAAGTTGTGCTTCTGAATAGTATTCTTTGAATATCTGGTGCTGATTCTCAATAGAGATCAGTTTTACGAGAACTAGAATGTCTTGAGGTTTAATCATATTAAGTTACCTTGTCCTTAATCCGTGGACTGAATTCATATTTGATCAACTCATTACACTATTTGCAAGTATTTTTTAAAAATAATATTAAATAAAAAAGCCCGACATCTTGTCGGGCTTTTTCATGTTTGGTGCTAGGTAGGGCTGTCTACCTAATAATCCTGGTGCTAGAACTTATCGTTATTGTTTTATGTTCCGGAACGTCCTGTTCCTGTATGACTTCATCATAAGTAAAAAACCGCAGCTGCCCTAGCCGCAAAATCCCTAAATCTCTGTGCGCCAGGGCGTACAAAAATGGCTAAAAGTTGTCCCGGTTTTATCCGCAGAAATTGGGGATAGTTGGTGTCTATGTCGGATAACCGCCATTATATTTAATAAAAGTATAAGATCAGGGAAAGTTACAGTTTTTATTTAAAATTGAAGTATCCATTAGACTTATGAATATTTATAAAAGGTATATAATGAGTATTATTAACCCTCAAGAAACCTCTATGAAAGGTTTACAGTCAATCATTCTTTATGATTCTTTTCTTTCATCTAAACTATTCCGAGTTGATATTAGTGGTGGTCATACAAACATTACCGGTATCAACGGTGCAGGGAAAACCTCATTCCTGAACCTGATTCCTATTTTCTTTGGTGCCTCACCAAATGGGTTAATAGAGAAAGCTGCAAACAAGAAAAATTTCGTAGACTACTATTTGCCGAGCAGTCGAAGCATGGTGATTTTTGAATACCTTGCTCACTCAGGTACAAAGTGTGTGGTGCTGTATCGCAATAATAATCAGGGCAAGCACAACTACCGATTTGTTGATGGATGCGCGGAAGATACGCTATTAAGTGAGAGCAGTCTGGAAATCTTGGGTCTTTCTCAGAATGTGAAAGACGTATTTGATCAGGTTTATAAATCTGGCGTTGATGTGAGCCGTCAGATCGACAGCATCCCTGAATATATCTATACGCTGACTGCAGATAAATCACGACTGACAGGTGAAAGAAACCTTCGTGATTTATGCAACCGCTATTCACTGTCTGGAAGCAAACAACAGCTAAAATTCCTGAGCAATCTGACCCAGGTAACGATTAACCAGAACAATGTTGTCTCAAACTTCAAAACCATGTTAATTGAAGCGTATTTGGACAACGAGAAAATCAAAACAAAACCAACCTCTACCGCAGATTGGTTAGCAACCATCAATGATGTGAAAGCCCTACAAAGCCTTCAATCGGAAAAGCAGAAGATTATCTCTGGCATTCAGTTAAAGAATGCGGTCTTAGCCTCCTTTAATGCGCTTCATGCACACCTGTTGGTACTCCGGGACCATGTGGTGAACTACGAGCAGCAGATCAGTTCGATAGAGCATGAAATCTATGCGGTAAAGAACAAAGGGAATGAGACAGTCCGTAACCTGAATAACCAGATTGTACAAGTCAAAGAGCTGATTGCAGTAAAAGAAAAGTCTGCAGGTAACTTTAAACAGGCAATTCATGATATTGAAGTTGCGGAAAGACGTTATCAAGACATGAATATTTCCGTCATGGAACAGGAATATAAGAAACGTGCGCACTACTTCAACGAGATTGAAGAAGCGAAGAAATACAAACAGTTTTTGACTGAAAGCTACGAAAATATCAACCGCGAGTACGACAAGCATTCAGCAGATTTGCTTCGTGAAAAAATGGCATCCAGTGAAGCCCTTAATGCTGAATCTAACGAGGTTCAGGAGGCAATCAACCAGTTGCGAAACCGCTTTGATCTCAAGGTGAAAGAGCTTGAGCGCAAACAGGCTGAACAGCTCCAAATTCTTGATCAAGAAATTTCCAGTGAACGTCAAAGGCTTCTGGATATCCAGTCAGCAGCTATGGAGCGCATGCACCAATCAACACTGTTTACGGATGAAGAAAACCTACAGCTACAGCGCCTCAAGTTGGCTTATGAAGTCAAAGAGAATACCTTGTCTGCAAAGTCTGACGAATTGAAAGCGGCTCAAAACAAGCTTAAACAACTTAATTTTGATCAAAACAAGGCGCAGTATGATCTTAATGGATTAAAAGCCAAGCTTGAGAAAGCCAAGCAGTCAGAAGAGAATCTGCGTACAACCCTGTTCCAGAAAGACACCTTGCTACGGTTCCTGAATGATGCACCGAATGAAGATGTGGACTGGCGTACTACCATTGCGAAGGTCATCAATCCTGAGCTTTTCTTCAAAACCAACCTGAACCCTGTCTGGCAAACTGGCGTGAATGCCAATGCCCTAAGCCTCTATGGTCTTGAAATAGACCTGAACAAGTTGGAGATTCCAGGGGAAGCCGACAGTCTTGAGCAACTACAAATACGTCTGAAAGATGCCGAGATTTACACGGCTTCTTTGGTTGAGCAGTACGACAAGCAATCGCATCTGGCTCAGTCCATCCATAGAGAGATCAACGAGACCAATATTGCAGTTGTTAAACTCGAAAATGAGTTAAATACCCTGCAAAACGAGAAGCAGCAAGCCCGACAGGTTTATGACCAGACTGAGAAAGAGCTGAAAGCGAAGAAGGCAGAAGCTACACGTATTGAGCAAGAAGCTGTAAATAGAGCGAAATACGAGCTGCAAACTTTCAACAATCAGATTGAGCCGAAGAAACGTGGTGAGCTTCGATCAGCCAACATGCTTGAAAAAAATGGCTTAAAGGAGAGCTATGATGCGTCCTATGCAGACTTGCGTATCAAGCTTGATCTGATTGCCACAAAGGAAAAGCAGCTAGAGAGCAGCTATCAAGCCAAGATGGATGATTTGACCAACCTGTATCACAGCAAACTGCGTGAGCAAGGCGTGGATGAAAATATCCTGAAACAGGCAGAAATGAAGATCAAGGCTGCGATTGCACAGCACACCAAAGTCAAAGGCTATGAAAGCATTTTGGCTGAGTACGATATGTGGAAGAAAAACCACTATCAGTACAAGCAGAACCATATCGAGGACATGAACCAAGCTCTGAAACTTGTATCTGAATACAGCCACAATCTTTCCAAACTGGAAAGTGAGCTTGAACAAGTCCGAACCTCCCTTCGTACAAGAGTGGACAATCTTGAAGCGAGTGCACAAGATTTCAGGGAGAAAATCAAAAAGCTGGATAAACAGGGGCGTGAAATCGAAAACCTGTTCGATGACGATATCCTATTGGTAGAGGTAGATCGACCTGAGTTTTTAAGCTTCGACAGCTTCTCTCGTGATCTGGGTACGTTGGCTGATACACAGAAGAAACAGATTTATCAATTACGCTTGCAGACAAACGCTTCTAAGGCATTACTGCGCAAATATGAAGCCTTCTCTCTGTTCAAGCTGTTTGAGGAAAAGATGGAGAGTATGGGGACTACCAGTGAAACCATGAACACCATTAACTCCATGTCTACCATCGAAAGCATCATGGACTACGACTTGCCGAAAAAGCATGATGCAGTCACAAACATTTTCCGTAATAAATCGGCTCAGTTGCGTAACTATATTCAGGAAATCCTTAATCTAAATAAGCGTTTAAAGAGCGTATCTACGGAACTGTCTGGTTACCTGAACCGTAGCAACAAGTTCAAGGCATTCACTGACTTCTCAATGAATCTGGAAAGTGTGCTGAATGACAAGAACACCCTAGATCAGCTCAATCAGTTTGTTTTGCAGTGTGAGGACTATCAATCCTTTGAAAACATGCAAAGCAGCTCCATTCCGAGCGAGGATTTCATTCGTTGCTGTGAATACACCTTAAAGGCAATTGAAAGCACCAAAGGACATACTGATGATATCCGCTCTATGGTACGTCTGAAAATGAGCGTGATGAACAATGGTCGTCTTGCCGAGCTGCGTACTGACAACGACTTTACCAGTGCAGGGAGTACAGGAACGTCACGTATTCTGGTGCTGATCATGTTCCTCGCATTGTCACGGAAGTTATGCCCTGATAACTCGACCTACATCCATATCCCGCTTGACGAGATTGGCAACTTTGATGCGATCAACACCAATTTGCTGTTCGACATGATGGACCATAACAAAATCTATCTGGTCTGTGCTCAACCGGAAAACTCAACCTCTAACCACAAGTTTAAGAATCTCTACATTGTTGGAGCCAATGGTGTCAGCACTGTTGTTCCACTGGAAATCGAAGGCGATAACCCATTGCTTGCAGCAGAACCAGTCTAATAGGGAAAAAGTGGAGAATTTTAAATGGCTGATAAACGATTAACAAAAGTAGCGACCAAATTATTAGAAGGTTATCTAATTGACCAGTGGAGTGATTTTGAGAACTTTGAGTTTTTGAATGATGTCGAATTTTTAGATCAACTAAACAACCATATTAGTTTTCTAGGCAAAAAGTGTATTCAGACACCGTGCGGTGGTGGGTATTTCCTGATTTACCTTGATATTGAAAGTGACCCTGAGATCAAAAAGGTCATCACCAAACAGTTTGAGGAAAACGTCAGCAAAATGGAGCCACTTGTGGACTGGCTGCGACTGTTCAGAAAGGCAGGGGGGCGCAATGAACCTCTGATTGGAGGCGACAGAATTACGTCTGGTGAAATCCTGGTTGAAGTGGAGAAGTCCAAGCATGTCCAAAAAGGGCTAAAAGAACTCTCTGCAAAGTTGGGTAAGACCGCAAGCACAGTGAAAGACCAGATCAACGGTGTTATTCAGTTTTTGGTACAGCGCGAATATTTAGTGCCGGTTGGGGTTGTGGGTACTGAGTTTTTGGCAACTTCACGTTGGTCGATTTTCTACGATGAAGCTGAGTACCTTGCCGAACACAATGCGATTGATATCACTCAAACAGATGATGTGGAGCAGGGCGAGTTACTATGATCGACTTCGTGAATCCGGCTGAACGTGGGGCGAAGGTTTTCTCTGCAAACATTGATGCTATTGCCGAAGCAATCATGTTTACCAGTTCGTCTATTCAGGTCAATGAATCAAACAAATCCTTGATTGATAATTTGCTGTCTTGCGATCTTGGGTATCTGGATGCAGAAAAAAACACGCTGCATCTAAGAAACTTCGTCATTGAGTTTGTGAATTTCTATAAAAACAGAAAGAAACGCAACATTTCCGCACCCGACATTAGCGGTCTGATTGATCGTATCAAAACGGTGAGTACCGACTATGCCTTGTCAAAAGTCGAGGACCCGGAAAGTGCCGAAGTATTAAAGGTTGAAGCAAGTGACCTGATTATTGAGCTTTCAAACAATATCAGCGAGAACATGACCAATTTTGCCGATCAGTGCTTTGAGTATCTGTCGCTGTTCAACAACTACGACATGAAAATGCGTAAGGCTGAACAAAGCTTAAAGACTGCCAAAATGCTAATTACGGCACTGGAAATCCTTTCACCAAATACGATGGATGAATTGGCGGTAGGTGATGCAGACTTGCAGAGAGTGATCTCCAAACGTCTCAAGCCAAGCGTGTTTGAAGCCATTGAAGAAATGAACCACAGCCATCACCGACTGGACAAGCAACTCTTTGAATGGAAAAAGGACATAAAAACCCAGGAGCGAATCAATCTGATTGATGCGCTGCACCGTCATTTTGCCAACAACCGGACGCTGAATGCCGATATTGATTTCAACAAGGCACCTGATAGCTTCCGTCGTGTACCACTTATCAAGCTGAAAGCTCGTGCCGATATCTACCTTGAGGATTTTGAGAACACTTTATCTGCGGTAGCTCAGACAGCCAATCAGAAGCGTGTTAAAAAAGATGGTCCAGTTGTTGAAAAAAAACGCCCACCGGTAGAGAAGGCAACGCATACGATAGTGAAGGCAGTCTCACCTCTGGATAAAGCTGCATTTTTCTTCTTTGACGCTTTTGGCAGTCCGGCAATCAATGAAATATCAGCAAAGAACGCCTACATACGCCTAGAGCCTGGATGCAAATTTGAATACTGGATTAGTCGCCTCCTGTATGAGTTTGAACTCAACCACTCAAACCATCTTGAGTTGCAGTTAGTGGGTGAAACGGATGCTAAATATAATGGCAACTACTACATTTCAGATATCGTGTTTCGTCGCAAAGACAGCAACGGAAAGGTGATGCAATGCGCTTAGGGCAAAGAGAACTCTCAATCATTCAGACGGTTTTACAGCTTAAAACCAGAGTGGTGAAGCTTAACAAGACATGGACAATGCTGAACAAAGACATGCAGATCGGTAGCATCATCAAACGTGAGCTGCATCTAAGTGAATCAGATCTTGATGTGCTTCGGGTTCTGTACGGAAAGCATGTAAAAACGGAGCCAGAGGTAACGTATGACTCCAATGCAGACCGAATATCGCTTGCTGATCATCGTATAGATGAAAAGTCTGGCAATGCCAGCGTTTTCGGTGAGCAGCTTTGGTTTGCTGCGATCAATGCACAACTACCGTTAAAGTCCGGTGAGATGCACATTGCACATCCTGGCGTGACAACAGCCGTGTCCTTAGAGCATCTTGCAGTAGAAAAAATCAGGAAGCTGATCATTATTGAGAATGGCACTATGCTTGTACGGATTTCGGACTGGTATCAGCAAGTTCCACTCGAATGGCAAGACAGCCTATTCCTTTACAGGGGGCATGGTAAGAACTGCCGGTCAGTCAATCAGTTGCTTGAAGTTCTGCCAGAAGAATGTCCGGTAGCGGTGTATACCGATTTCGACCTGTATGGGTTGAATATCGCCAATAATTTCAACCTGATCAGACCAGTCTCTGTGATGGTTCCCCAATGTTGGCAAAGCATTAAAGAACAACACCCTGATAACAACTTCTATAAGTATGTAGACCAGTCAGAGTACATTTCGGATTTGTCGGAAACCGAAGGCATGTCGGAGCCGATGAAAGCGATCTTGAAGCATGTGAACTTCAATAAAGTTGCAGTTATGCAAGAGAACGTGAACCGGCTTGGTCCATTGGTGTGTATAGCAATTTAAGGGCACTGTTGCAAAAGTTCAAGGTGTTACTTTAGACTATAGCCTAACGGAACAAAATAAAGTCTTAAAAAGCAACTCAAAAACCGTATTTATAGACTTAATATTTAATTTCGGTACAATATGTATTTAATTATCTAAACTCTAACGGTACAGAATGCCTAATCAGGTCGGATATATTCGAGTCAGTTCAACTGAACAAAATACTGAACGTCAATTAGATGGAATCAGCCTGGATAAGACCTTTACTGAAAAGGCAAGCGGTGGTAGCCGTGAACGTCCTCAGTTAAATGCAATGCTCGACTATCTGCGTGAAGGTGATACGGTGCATGTTCATAGTATTGATCGTCTGGCACGTAATACAAATGATCTGAACGAAATTGTGAATAGTCTGAATGATCGTGGTATAACCATTATTTTTCATAAAGAGAATTTGACCTTCAGTCATGATGTAGCACAATCGGCAATAAATAAACTCATGTTTCAGATGCTTGCTGCATTTGCAGAGTTTGAACGCTCCATGATCCGTGAGCGTCAAAAGGAAGGAATTGCAAAAGCCAAAGCGAAGGGCTTATATAAGGGAAGAAAGCGGAAGGTTGACTATGTTGAAATACGAAAAGCAATGGCTGAAGAAAATTCAACATTTAGAGGTGTTGCAGAAAAGTTTAAAGTAGGGATAGCAACAGTACAAAGAGCTTTAAAAGAAGAAACTAATAATCAATAAGGTTGATTAATGAAGACGCTTAGATATTCAAATTTAGAAAAGATCATGACCATTTATACTGAAATTTCTACTTATATTACATTTCATAATGCGACTGGTTTAACAGATATAAATAAATCAATGGAAGATTTTTGAACCGTACCGGGTTTGTCGGAGACCAAGCTTTCTGAGAGAATGTCCCGATGAAAAAAGTAAAATATACCCCTGAAATCAGAGAAAGAGCGGTTCAATTATTGATTGAATCCGAGAAAGATTATCCATCGAATTGGGCTGCGATCACCGCTATTGCTCCCTGAGCAGTATACTGCGCAAGGGTTGTACTCCTGAAACACTACGTGTTTGGTATCAAAAATATTTAGATAAACAAAATCCAGTTAAAGTACAGCAGCTTTCAGACCAAGAACGTATCAAACAACTCGAACGCGAAAATAAAGAACTGCAACGCGCCAATGAAATTCTACGTAAAGCAGCCGCTTTTTTCGCCCAGGCGGAGCTCGACCGCCCACACAAATAATGGTGGATTTTATCCATAATAATAAAGAGCTGTACGGAGTCGAGGCGATTTGTAGAATTTTACCGATCGCACCTTCAACCTATTACCGGACTCTAGATCTCTGTGAAAATCCAGAACATCGAGCAAAGCGAGATTTACATGACTTGCATCATGCTGAGGAGATTAAACGAATTTGGAAGGAAAGTTCAGGTCGGTATGGTGTACGTAAAGTCTGGCAAAAACTGAAACGTGAAGGCTATATTATTGCGCGCTGTACTGTTGCTCGATTAATGCAAAAGCTAGGTATAAAAGGTGTTTGGCGTGGTAAGAACAAACAAACCACCCGTAGCCGAGATGATCAAAAACGAGCGGATGACTTGGTAAAACGTAATTTTACTGCTGATCATCCTGACCAACTGTGGGTGAGTGACTTTACGTATATTCAAACAAATTCAGGCTGGGTTTATACTGCATTTATTATTGATGTGTTCTCACGAGCAATTGTTGGATGGAAAGTATCGACACGGATGAATACAGATATGGTGCTCGATGCATTGGAGCAAGCATTGCATGATCGAGGCATGCCAAAGAATGTGATTCATCATTCCGACAGAGGTGTGCAATATCTTTCCATTCGCTATACCAATCGTTTAGAAGCAGCAAATTTACGAGCATCAGTCGGTACGACTGGTGATTCATACGATAATGCTTTGGCTGAAATCCCATGAGTTCACCCTTGTCCCGTGGCGGCCGATCATCGACCGCCAACTCGGCCGCGAGGTTATGGGCATCGTGCAGGGCGGGTCGGTGTCGTGGCAGTTAGGGCGGCAGAGGGGGCTGGAACGCTGAGTGCGCCCATGCCGCATTGCGAAGCAAAAGATAATCGGATAAAATGTAGCAATTCATATTCGTAAGCGTGGAGTAATCAGATGGGAAATTCCAAGTCAGCAGACAAGTAAGCCGCAACAACCAGTATTGTTGTTGCGGCGCTCTGTAAGGCTAGTCTCATCTGATTGCTGACGAGCAGACGTCGCCCGGTATTCCTTAATCGAGGGTTGATTCGTCATGACCACCACACGCCCCGCGTGGGCCTATACGCTGCCGGCAGCACTGCTGCTGATGGCTCCTTTCGACATCCTCGCTTCACTGGCGATGGATATTTATCTCCCTGTCGTTCCAGCGATGCCCGGCATCCTGAACACGACGCCCGCTATGATCCAACTCACGTTGAGCCTCTATATGGTGATGCTCGGCGTGGGCCAGGTGATTTTTGGTCCGCTCTCAGACAGAATCGGGCGACGGCCAATTCTACTTGCGGGCGCAACGGCTTTCGTCATTGCGTCTCTGGGAGCAGCTTGGTCTTCAACTGCACCGGCCTTTGTCGCTTTCCGTCTACTTCAAGCAGTGGGCGCGTCGGCCATGCTGGTGGCGACGTTCGCGACGGTTCGCGACGTTTATGCCAACCGTCCTGAGGGTGTCGTCATCTACGGCCTTTTCAGTTCGATGCTGGCGTTCGTGCCTGCGCTCGGCCCTATCGCCGGAGCATTGATCGGCGAGTTCTTGGGATGGCAGGCGATATTCATTACTTTGGCTATACTGGCGATGCTCGCACTCCTAAATGCGGGTTTCAGGTGGCACGAAACCCGCCCTCTGGATCAAGTCAAGACGCGCCGATCTGTCTTGCCGATCTTCGCGAGTCCGGCTTTTTGGGTTTACACTGTCGGCTTTAGCGCCGGTATGGGCACCTTCTTCGTCTTCTTCTCGACGGCTCCCCGTGTGCTCATAGGCCAAGCGGAATATTCCGAGATCGGATTCAGCTTTGCCTTCGCCACTGTCGCGCTTGTAATGATCGTGACAACCCGTTTCGCGAAGTCCTTTGTCGCCAGATGGGGCATCGCAGGATGCGTGGCGCGTGGGATGGCGTTGCTTGTTTGCGGAGCGGTCCTGTTGGGGATCGGCGAACTTTACGGCTCGCCGTCATTCCTCACCTTCATCCTACCGATGTGGGTTGTCGCGGTCGGTATTGTCTTCACGGTGTCCGTTACCGCGAACGGCGCTTTGGCAGAGTTCGACGACATCGCGGGATCAGCGGTCGCGTTCTACTTCTGCGTTCAAAGCCTGATAGTCAGCATTGTCGGGACATTGGCGGTGGCACTTTTAAACGGTGACACAGCGTGGCCCGTGATCTGTTACGCCACGGCGATGGCGGTACTGGTTTCGTTGGGGCTGGTGCTCCTTCGGCTCCGTGGGGCTGCCACCGAGAAGTCGCCAGTCGTCTAACCGACGACTGGTAGCAGGCCCGCTCCGATGCGGCGCACTAACCATCGAAACCTCGTGAATGTCGGTATCCTGTCTGGCAGGATACCGCTCATTTCCCTTGTTCAGTTCATCGCCGTCGCCGAGCATCTGAATTTTCGGCATGCGGCCAAGGCACTTGGTATCAGCCAGTCGAGCGTCAGCGCGCGTGTGAAAGCGCTGGAGGATAACCTTGGTGTCCTGCTATTTGAGCGCCATGCGCGGGGCGTTCGGCTAACAGACGCAGGCAGGCACTTCATGGAGCGTGTCACGGCGGGTGTCGATCAACTCGATCACGCAGTGAAGACCGCGGAGTGACGGGCACTGGCTGGCAATGTCTAGCAACGGCAGGCATTTCGGCTGAGGGTAAAAGAACTTTCCGCTAAGCGATAGACTGTATGTAAACACAGTATTGCAAGGACGCGGAACATGCCTCATGTGGCGGCCAGGACGGCCAGCCGGGATCGGGATACTGGTCGTTACCAGAGCCACCGACCCGAGCAAACCCTTCTCTATCAGATCGTTGACGAGTATTACCCGGCATTCGCTGCGCTTATGGCAGAGCAGGGAAAGGAATTGCCGGGCTATGTGCAACGGGAATTTGAAGAATTTCTCCAATGCGGGCGGCTGGAGCATGGCTTTCTACGGGTTCGCTGCGAGTCTTGCCACGCCGAGCACCTGGTCGCTTTCAGCTGTAAGCGTCGCGGTTTCTGCCCGAGCTGTGGGGCGCGGCGGATGGCCGAAAGTGCCGCCTTGCTGGTTGATGAAGTACTGCCTGAACAACCCATGCGTCAGTGGGTGTTGAGCTTCCCGTTTCAGCTGCGTTTCCTGTTTGCCAGCCGGCCCGAGATCATGGGGTGGGTGCTGGGCATCGTTTACCGCGTCATTGCCACGCACCTGGTCAAGAAAGCGGGCCATACCCACCAAGTGGCCAAGACGGGCGCGGTCACCCTGATCCAGCGTTTTGGATCGGCGCTCAATCTGAATGTTCACTTCCACATGCTGTTTCTCGACGGTGTGTATGTCGAGCAATCCCACGGCTCAGCGCGTTTCCGCTGGGTCAAGGCGCCGACCAGCCCAGAGCTCACCCAGCTGACGCACACCATCGCCCACCGGGTGGGTCGCTATCTGGAACGGCAAGGCCTGCTGGAACGGGATGTCGAAAACAGCTATCTGGCCTCGGATGCGGTGGATGACGACCCGATGACACCCCTGCTGGGGCACTCGATCACTTACCGTATCGCTGTCGGTTCACAGGCGGGGCGAAAGGTGTTCACTTTGCAAACTCTGCCGACCAGTGGTGATCCGTTCGGTGACGGGATTGGCAAGGTAGCCGGGTCCAGCCTGCACGCCGGCGTGGCGGCCAGGGCCGATGAACGCAAGAAGCTCGAACGGCTGTGCCGGTACATCAGCCGCCCGGCGGTATCCGAGAAGCGGCTGTCGTTAACACGAGGCGGCAACGTGCGCTACCAGCTCATGACGCCGTACCGGGACGGCACCACGCACGTCATTTTCGAACCATTGGATTTCATTGCAAGGCTGGCCGCCCTGGTACCGAAGCCCAGAGTCAACCTAACCCGCTTCCACGGGGTGTTCGCACCCAACAGTCGGCACCGGGCGTTGGTCACGCCGGCAAAACGGGGCAGGGGCAACAAGGTCAGGGTGGCTGATGAACCGGCAACACCAGCACAACGGCGAGCGTCGATGACATGGGCGCAACGGCTCAAGCGTGTTTTCAATATCGACATCGAGACCTGCAGCGGCTGCGGCGGCGCCATGAAAGTCATCGCCTGCATTGAAGACCCTATAGTGATCAAGCAGATCCTTGATCACCTGAAGCACAAAGCCGAAACCAGCGGGACCAGGGCGTTACCCGAAAGCCGGGCGCCACCGGCTGAGCTGCTCCTGGGTCTGTTTGACTGACGAGCCTGAAGGCCAACGATACCAATCAAAATGCTGCGTTCACAGCGCCGCGGCAGGGATCCGCCGTGCTGGTTGTCGGAAAAGGAGCCGCTAGTGGGAAAGAGGAGGGTAAATTTTCAGCGTTGCTGGCTCCCCGTCAGCCGGATTGGGTTGCATCGCAGGGGTGTCGAAAGAGTCAACTGCGGTCCAAAGCTGTTGGACTTGGGTGAAAAGGGCGTTTATTCTTCCTATACGTCGATCGATTGAATGAAGGACATATACAATCATTTCTCCGACATTTGGTTATGGAGCGAAAAGTTTCAATATCTTATCAAAACCAGGCAATCAATGCGATTAAGTTTTATTACGAACGTGTTTTGGGTGGACAACGGAAAACATATTTCATCGAAAGACCAAAAAAAGAAAAAACACTTCCTGTTGTGATGAGTGAAGAAGAAACCATTCGGGTACTACGCGCTATTGAAAACGTGAAACACAAGGCTATTCTGATGACTATTTATTCGGCAGGTTTGCGCATTTCTGAATGTATAAACCTGAAAATAAAAGACATTGACTCCAAGCGCATGCAAATTCGTATAGAACAGTCAAAAGGAAAAAGAGATCGTTATACCATTTTATCTGAGAAAACATTAATTATTTTAAGAACATACTTTATGGAATATAAACCAAAAGATTATTTATTTGAAGGTCAAAAAGGTGGCGCATACTCAAGCCGAAGTATTCAAAACATTTTTAAAGCAGCTGTTTTAAAAGCAAAGATTCAAAAGGAAGTTACTGTACATACCTTACGACATAGCTTTGCAACGCATTTGCTTGAGAATGGTACGAGTTTACGTTATATTCAATCGTTGTTAGGTCATTCAAGCAGTAAAACAACTGAGGTTTATACACATATTACCACCAAGGGAATGGAACAATTAAAAAGTCCGATGGATTTGTTAGATATATAGAAAGGATTTGTATATTTGAGCAAAACTTAACAAAAAGCACTATGAATATAAATCCTTTTGAGAGAGTAGAAACGAACGGTAAACGGTTGAAAACGGATTTGTCACTGATAATGAAAGGTTTAGCAAAATAAGATATAGTGGATATATACGCCATTTGGCGTATAGCCACTTGTTATGTGCCATTTTTGAATGACAATGCGAATAGATACGGACAAACAAATGAATTTACTTAGTGATAAGAACGTTGCAATAATTGGTGGTGGACCCGTTGGACTGACTATGGCAAAATTATTACAGCAAAACGGCATAGACGTTTCAGTTTACGAAAGAGACAACGACCGAGAGGCAAGAATTTTTGGTGGAACCCTTGACCTACACAAAGGTTCAGGTCAGGAAGCAATGAAAAAAGCGGGATTGTTACAAACTTATTATGACTTAGCCTTACCAATGGGTGTAAATATTGCTGATGAAAAAGGCAATATTTTATCCACAAAAAATGTAAAGCCCGAAAATCGATTTGACAATCCTGAAATAAACAGAAATGACTTAAGGGCTATCTTGTTGAATAGTTTAGAAAACGACACGGTTATTTGGGATAGAAAACTTGTTATGCTTGAACCTGGTAAGAAGAAGTGGACACTAACTTTTGAGAATAAACCGAGTGAAACAGCAGATTTGGTTATTCTTGCCAATGGTGGAATGTCGAAAATAAGGAGCTTTGTTACCGACACGCAAGTTGAAGAAACCGGTACTTTCAACATCCAAGCTGATATTCTTCAACCGGAAATAAACTGTCCCGGATTTTTTCAGCTATGCAACGGCAACCGATTAATGGCGGGACATCAGGGCATTTTATTGTTTGCCAATCCCAATAATAATGGTGCATTGTATTTAGGAATTAGTTTTAAAACGCCCGATGAATGGAAAAATAAAATTCCCTTAGATTTTCAGGACAGAAACAGCGTTGCCGATTTTTTATTGAAAAGATTTTCCAAATGGAGTGAAGTTTACAAACAATTAATACGTTCGGTATCAACATTTCAATGCTTGCCCACAAGGAAATTTCCTTTGAACAATGATTGGAAAAGTAACCGTCCATTACCCATAACAATGATTGGCGATGCTGCTCATTTGATGTCGCCTTTTGCAGGACAGGGTGTAAATACGGGATTATTGGATGCTTTGATATTGTCTGAAAACCTTACAAACGGAGAATTTACAAGTATTGAAAATGCCATCGAAAACTACGAACAACAAATGTTTGTTTATGCAAAAGATACGCAGGACGAATCGACAGAAAACGAAACCGAAATGTTTAGTCCCAATTTTTCGTTTCAAAAATTATTGAATCTATAAACAGTAAGAAAAAACGGCTACTAACAAGCAGTTTTGCAATAGTGGGGCAGAAGTGCAAAATTGAACTTGTGTGCTTCTATCAACTTTTGTACATTAGCTGCCAGTTTAAGATGGGTGCATTTGAGTATGCCCAAAGGAGCCCGCAAGTATGCGCAGGACGAAGCCAGTAGCCGCGCCGATGGTGGCGCGGGTCTATCTGCGCGTCAGCACCGACGCGCAGGACTTGGAACGCCAAGAGGCGATCACTACGGCCGCGAAGGCCGCCGGCTACTACGTCGCCGGCATCTACCGTGAGAAGGCATCCGGCGCACGCGCCGACCGGCCTGAGCTGCTGCGCATGATCGGCGACCTACAGCCCGGCGAGGTGGTCATTGCCGAGAAGATCGACCGCATCAGCCGCCTACCTTTGCCCGAGGCCGAGCGCCTGGTGGCCTCGATACAGGCCAAAGGCGCACGCCTGGCCGTCCCTGGCGTGGTCGATCTATCCGACCTGGCGGCCGAGGCCCAGGGCGTCGCCAAGATCGTGCTGGAAGCCGTGCAGATCATGCTTTTTCGCCTGGCCTTGCAGATGGCCCGCGACGACTACGAGGACAGGCGCGAACGCCAGCGCCAAGGCATTGAGTTGGCCCGCCAGGCCGGGCGGTACAAGGGCCGCCGTGCTGATCCGAAGCGCCGCGCCCAAGTTGTCGCGCTGCGCAAGTCCGGCTACAGCATCAACAAGACCGCCGAGCTGGCCGGGTACAGTGCGGCCCAGGTGAAACGGATATGGGCCGAGGTCAGCCAGGCCGAAGCGAAGCAGCACGGCGCGTTCGTGGAGGACGCATTGACGGAAGCCGATGCCCTGGCCGCTGTCGGCCAGGATGAGCGCCAGGAGGAAAGGGCATGAAGAAGCCGAACCAAGACGACGAGCCGTTTTTCATCACCGAGGAGATTGCGGCCGAAATGATCGCCGGCGGCTATGAGTTCGAGCTGCCGCCCATTCCTTGCACCATCCGCCTACGCGACGTGCTGGAGCGCATGACCGATGCTGAGCTAGCATTGCAGCCGGGCGAGATCGCCGACCAGGAGCGTGAACGCTGCCGGCGCAAGCCGTGTTCAACCTCATGATCTGGTCATGGTATTTTTCATGGCACTGAGCCTGATAGTTCTTGCAAATTGTTGTCACTAAAGGGTTTTGTGTGCTTGTTTACAATCGAGTGGGAGTGACGGGCACTGGCTGGCAATGTCTAGCAACGGCAGGCATTTCGGCTGAGGGTAAAAGAACTTTCCGCTAAGCGATAGACTGTATGTAAACACAGTATTGCAAGGACGCGGAACATGCCTCATGTGGCGGCCAGGACGGCCAGCCGGGATCGGGATACTGGTCGTTACCAGAGCCACCGACCCGAGCAAACCCTTCTCTATCAGATCGTTGACGAGTATTACCCGGCATTCGCTGCGCTTATGGCAGAGCAGGGAAAGGAATTGCCGGGCTATGTGCAACGGGAATTTGAAGAATTTCTCCAATGCGGGCGGCTGGAGCATGGCTTTCTACGGGTTCGCTGCGAGTCTTGCCACGCCGAGCACCTGGTCGCTTTCAGCTGTAAGCGTCGCGGTTTCTGCCCGAGCTGTGGGGCGCGGCGGATGGCCGAAAGTGCCGCCTTGCTGGTTGATGAAGTACTGCCTGAACAACCCATGCGTCAGTGGGTGTTGAGCTTCCCGTTTCAGCTGCGTTTCCTGTTTGCCAGCCGGCCCGAGATCATGGGGTGGGTGCTGGGCATCGTTTACCGCGTCATTGCCACGCACCTGGTCAAGAAAGCGGGCCATACCCACCAAGTGGCCAAGACGGGCGCGGTCACCCTGATCCAGCGTTTTGGATCGGCGCTCAATCTGAATGTTCACTTCCACATGCTGTTTCTCGACGGTGTGTATGTCGAGCAATCCCACGGCTCAGCGCGTTTCCGCTGGGTCAAGGCGCCGACCAGCCCAGAGCTCACCCAGCTGACGCACACCATCGCCCACCGGGTGGGTCGCTATCTGGAACGGCAAGGCCTGCTGGAACGGGATGTCGAAAACAGCTATCTGGCCTCGGATGCGGTGGATGACGACCCGATGACACCCCTGCTGGGGCACTCGATCACTTACCGTATCGCTGTCGGTTCACAGGCGGGGCGAAAGGTGTTCACTTTGCAAACTCTGCCGACCAGTGGTGATCCGTTCGGTGACGGGATTGGCAAGGTAGCCGGGTCCAGCCTGCACGCCGGCGTGGCGGCCAGGGCCGATGAACGCAAGAAGCTCGAACGGCTGTGCCGGTACATCAGCCGCCCGGCGGTATCCGAGAAGCGGCTGTCGTTAACACGAGGCGGCAACGTGCGCTACCAGCTCAAGACGCCGTACCGGGACGGCACCACGCACGTCATTTTCGAACCATTGGATTTCATTGCAAGGCTGGCCGCCCTGGTACCGAAGCCCAGAGTCAACCTAACCCGCTTCCACGGGGTGTTCGCACCCAACAGTCGGCACCGGGCGTTGGTCACGCCGGCAAAACGGGGCAGGGGCAACAAGGTCAGGGTGGCTGATGAACCGGCAACACCAGCACAACGGCGAGCGTCGATGACATGGGCGCAACGGCTCAAGCGTGTTTTCAATATCGACATCGAGACCTGCAGCGGCTGCGGCGGCGCCATGAAAGTCATCGCCTGCATTGAAGACCCTATAGTGATCAAGCAGATCCTTGATCACCTGAAGCACAAAGCCGAAACCAGCGGGACCAGGGCGTTACCCGAAAGCCGGGCGCCACCGGCTGAGCTGCTCCTGGGTCTGTTTGACTGACGAGCCTGAAGGCCAACGATACCAATCAAAATGCTGCGTTCACAGCGCCGCGGCAGGGATCCGCCGTGCTGGTTGTCGGAAAAGGAGCCGCTAGTGGGAAAGAGGAGGGTAAATTTTCAGCGTTGCTGGCTCCCCGTCAGCCGGATTGGGTTGCATCGCAGGGGTGTCGAAAGAGTCAACTGCGGTCCAAAGCTGTTGGACTTGGGTGAAAAGGGCGTTTATTCTTCCTATACGTTGTCGGCAGCGGGCCAAAAAGGAATACGTCCATGCCCATCGAGGTGAAACCGGCTGTGAGCGCGGGTTCAAGCATATAGCCCGACAGGCGCGTATCCTTGCCGATCACGACACGATGGCGGTGGTCACCGCGACGAAAGACACGGCCAGCCGCCATGCCGACGCGCAAGGCGGTTTCCGCCGTCATCGCGCCTTCGTTGGCTTTGCCACGAATACCGTCTGTGCCGAAATATTTGCGCACCATAAGGTCGATTATCCTGTCGTCGGGTCGCCCTCAAAGGGGACATGCCTGCTGAACCGCGAATATAGAGAAATATCCCGAATGTGCAGTTAACGAATTCTTGCGGTTTCTTTCAGCGCCGCCAATACCGCCAGCCCGTCGCGCAAGGGGCGCGGCTCGTGTGTGCGGATGAAGTCAGCTCCACCTGCGGCGGCGGCAAGCTCTGCAGCGAGTGTCGCGGCCCCGACATCCCCCGGACCACGGCCTGTGAGCGCGCGCAGAAAGGATTTGCGCGAAACAGACAGAAGCACCGGCAAATCGAAGCGCAGCCGCAATTCATCGAACCGCGCCAGCACCGAGAGCGAGGTTTCGGGAGCAGCCCCCAGAAAAAACCCCATGCCGGGATCAAGGACAAGGCGGTTGCGTTTGATACCGGCACCCGTCAGCGCCGCGATGCGCGCGTCAAAGAACGCCGCAATGTGATCCATGATGTCGCCAGCGGGTGCCTCGCGCCGATCTGCCTGCCCGTCTTGCACCGAATGCATAACGACGAGTTTGGCAGATGATTTCGCCAATTGCGGATAGAACGCAGCGTCTGGAAAACCGCGAATATCATTGAGATAGGCCACACCACGCGACAAGGCATAGGCTTGCGTCGCGGGTTGATAACTGTCGAGCGAGACGGGAATGCCATCTGCCTTGAGCGCGTCCAGCACCGGCGCGATACGCGCGATTTCTGTGTCGGACGAAACAGGCGCGGCGTCGGGATTGCTGGATGCCGGACCGAGGTCGATCACATCTGCCCCCTCGGCCATCAGCTTACGCGCCTGCGCAATGGCTGCGTCTGGCGCCAGATACCGGCCTCCATCGGAGAAACTGTCCGAGGTTATGTTGACGATGCCGAAAATGATGAGCGATTTATTCATGGGGGCTTCTATAATAATCTCTGTACACGACAAAAATAGATAACTCATTGAAATAATGTCACAATAATTGTTTTCTAACGACGAATACTATGACACATCTCAATGAGTTATATCTTATCTTAAACAAATCTCTAAAATGGAACAAGTCACATTTAAAGTGCTTTGCGCTCATCATGCTTGTGATTATTTTAAAGCAAACATGTAATCTTTCTTCTGCATCTAAAGCCTTGCCCATCAAGTGTTTACCACAATCATTTTATCGACGTATGCAGCGCTTCTTTGCAGGTCAGTATTTTGATTATCGTCAAATTTCTCAGTTGATTTTCAATATGTTTTCATTCGACCAAGTGCAACTGACTTTAGATAGAACCAATTGGAAATGGGGAAAACGAAATATTAATATCCTGATGCTCGCAATCGTTTATCGTGGAATAGCGGGCACTGTTGCAAATAGAGATTTGAGTCGATGAAGTTCCTTTTTAAAAGTGCTTAGAGACCGAAAACCCTGTTGATTAGACACACTTCACCTTGAGGCTGACCATAATAAAATGACGATGCTTGTCCTTTACGTAGTGCACGCATGACTTCAATACCTTTAATTGTGGCATAAGCCGTCTTCATAGATTTGAATCCTAATGTGGCCCTGATGATCCGCTTTAACTTACCATGATCACATTCAATGACATTATTTTTATACTTAATCTGCCTGTGCTCAATATCTACTGGACATTTTCCTTCTCGCTTTAACCGTGATAAAGCATGGCCATAGGTCGCTGCTTTATCTGTATTGATGACCCGTGGAATTTGCCATTTTTTCACCGTATTGAAGATTTTTCCTAAAAAACAATAGGCTGATTTACTGTTCCGTCTAGCGGAAAGGTAAAAGTCAATCGTATGACCACGTTGATCAACTGCACGATACAGGTAAGTCCATCGCCCCTTCACTTTGATATAAGTCTCATCCATATGCCATGAATGTAAATCTGTAGGATTACGCCAATACCAGCGTAAGCGTTTTTCCATTTCTGGAGCATAACGCTGAACCCAACGATAAATTGTGGTGTGGTCAACATTCACACCCCGTTCAGCGAGCATTTCTTGAAGTTCACGATAGCTGATGCCATATTTACAATACCAACGAACAGCCCAAAGAATGATTTCACCTTGAAAGTGCCGACCATGGAAGGGATTCATCTGCTGTATCTCGAAATAAATAAGATATTTAGCTTATCATGTCAGCCTATTTGCAACAGTGCCCATCGCCGGTGCGTCACGCTGGCTTTTCACTACGTACCCGAGCGAGAAGAAGTTTCCGACCAGCGATGCTGCGAAGACGGCGAACAGAAGCGCTCGCAGCCATGAAAATCGTTTCACAGGCGGCCTCCGTTGCTTCGTGTGACAGTAATGGTCTCCGCAAGCTCAGAAGGCGGAACACCGACAGCAAACGCCAAGAGAGCATTGTCCGATATCTGCGTTTCCACACCGGCGGCCACGTAGCCACCGACCGCTGACACTGTAAGAACAAGTGCCATGCTCGCGGCTGTCGCCGGCATCGACCACGATCCGAGACCGATCGGCAGGCTGAAGGGTCGGCGCTTCGGCAGCGCGATTTTGGCCAACACATTGCGCGCAAGCGCACGCTCGTCAGTCGGCTCGATCGTTGCTTCAAGCACGAGACGGTCGAGTTGCTCTTCCTCGCTGATCGTATCGCGTCGATCAGTCGCTAGAAACAGCAACGCCTCGCGGCGAAACGGTGCCGGCCATGATGCGACATCGGCTCCAAATCGAACTTTCAAACCTTCAAATTCGCCCCTGTTCATCTTGTTTTCCTTCCATTTTGTGGTTCAGCCTTCCCGACCTCCGAAAGCTGGGCGCGTAACGTTCGCCTCGCTCGGACAAGCAGTTGCTCTACTGATCCGGCGCTTGCATCCATCACTTCGGCAATCGCGGGAACGTCGAGGTCGGCGACTGCTCGAAGGAGCAGCGCCATTCGCTGTCGTTCCGGCAGTTTTTCGAGGCCGGCGCGAACGATGGCCAACTCCTGCCGAGCGCCCATCCACGAGTCGACATCGGGGTCTTCCGAAGGAAATCCTTCGTGCGCCTCTTCGAAGCCGATGAACATGCGGAATTTGCGCCAGCGCCTCACGTCGATGCATCGATTTGCAGCGATCCGATAGATCCACGTCGTCGCGCGTCCTTTCGAACGATCGAAGCGCTTCGCGTTCTTCCAGACCGCAATGAAGACGTCCTGCACGACATCCTCGGCTTCATCGGAACCACCAAGATAGCGCCCGGCGAAGAGGCGTAGACCGCGTCCGTGCCTGTCTATCAGCTGCCGAAGGGCAAGCTGCTCGCCCGCAGCCACGCGGGCGAGCAGCACCTCGTCGTCGAGGCGCTCCGGCAGTCTTGCGATTTCCGGGGCACGCGCTTGGCTCACGCGGGCTTACCTCCAGTGGCGGCGAAAGCCGATGCCGACATTTCCGCGCGGGCCGGTGTGAACACCGATGGACCGCACGCCATGGGGGCTCGCGCCGTCACGGTGTTCCCGGAGTAGGTCCGCCCGTTCGGGCCGGTTGCAGAATAGCTGCGCCGGCACCGGTCGACGAACCCGTTGCGGCAGGTCGAATTTGACGTGTAGGTCGCACCATTCGGCCCGACACGTGTCGTCTGGCCGGAATAGATGTTGCCGTCTCTCGTCACGCTACGGGTGATCTGGCCGCCATTCCGCGTATCGCGCGTCCATTCAGCCGACATGGCCGGGGCCGCGCCAAGCAACATGGCAACACCAAGCGCGGCGAAGGTTCTCTTCCAGGAAATAAACATCTTGAACTCCTCAGTACTGATTCAATTCTTGCTCAGAGCTGCGGTCAACCTCAGCGGTCGAACATGATGCCGCGGATGACGAGAAACTCGGCGGCCGACAGCTTCCCGTCGCCATCCCGGTCGGCAAGGTCGAAGAAGAGCGTGCGAGCACGAAATTCGTCCCTCGACACCTTTCCGTCGCCGCTCGTGTCGAGCTGCCGCATCTGATTTCCGAGACGCGCCTGCATGGCCGTCGCGCGATCCATGATCGCATCGCGGAGCATTTCAGTTTCGTCTTCATCGATAACTCCGTCGCTATTCACGTCGAGGCGAGCGAAGAGTTTCGCCCGCGCGGCGACTATCTCGTCGCGCGAGACAGCGCCGTCGTTATTCGCATCGAGCCGCTGAAGAATCGGCGATACCGTTTGCGCGTGAGCCGAGATCCCCGGCAGGGAGAGAGCGGCGACCAGCGCTGAGACCAGCGCGTATGAAGCCTTTTTCATCGAGTGTCTTCCTTCGGTTCTTTGGTTTTCGTCTGCCGATGGGCAGCTACGTGAACCAATACGAACCGCTGGCTCATCTCCTACGCGCTCAATCAAGGATTCCTGACATCTTGGCGGTGGCCGTCGACGGACGCCCCTTGCAAAGAAAAATGCCCGGCGGCGCGTAGGAGCTGCCGTTCCCATGCGTAGAAGCTCGCGTTGATGCCAATCCCACCCGAGGAAGGGGAGAGAATAATGAAGTTGAAATTGCTGGCCTGCGTGATGGTTGTCCTCGCGACTAGCAGCGCTTGCGCGGCGGACGGGCAAAGAGCCCGGCAGGCTTTCCGCCAAATGGACCAAAACGGTGATCGAGCGCTTCAGTTTACCGAGATACAGGCGGCGCGTGCGTCCTTGTTCGACCGGCTGGACGCAAATCGAAATGGCGTTCTCGACAATGGTGAGGCGCAGGCCGCCCTTAAGCGCGTGAGCGAGGGCGGTAGGCTCCAGATGGCAACGGCGGAAGGTCTGGAAACGCAGGCTCGCCGGATGGATGCGAACGGCGACGGCCGAATTACGAGAGCGGAATTCGCTCAATTCATTCCCGATCGGCTTCAGCGCGCCGATGCAAACGGCGACCGTTCACTTTCGCTCTCCGAACTCAGGTCGCTTCGTCAACGCTAATCGTCACCTAGGCTTTCAAAGAACAGGACACACAACGCGATGAGAAAGACTATTGCCTCCATGGGCGCCGCAGCGCTCCTCCTTTTTCCTATGCCGCTCCTGCATCGGCGAATCCTCTCGTTCGATCGTCGGTAACGATCGATAGTGAGGGCCCCGTGCAAGAAGTCGCCCACCGGCACGGCTTCTACGTGGTCCGCGGCGTCCACTACTATAATGGATATCGCGGTGTTGTCGTCGCGCGTCCTGGCTACCGCTTCTATCGAGGATACTGGTTTCCGCCCGCAGCCTTCGCTGCCGGCGTGATCGTCGGCCGAACGCTGGCCCATCCCGTGCCACCGGCGCGCCGTCTGACCGCCGCCCATATCGAGTGGTGCTTCGATCACTATCGGTCATATCGTGCGTACGATAACACCTATCAGCCGTACGACGGTCCGCGCGAACAGTGCTGGTCGCCCTACAACTGACGTAGGAAATGTCGAATGCGTGTGACGAACTGATCGGCAGAGGCACCGCCGGTCGGTTCTTCGTCCATGGGAGAAAGTCGCTGGCGGCAGGTTAGCAGCAAACCTCAAATTGTCGGGCCGAATTCGAAACAGCTCTACGATCTCTTGGCCGAAACTGATGCCGGTTTGTCATTCGACACGACTCCAGGGTCGCTAAGCTGCCGGCGAAACCGGAGGCACCTATGAATCGAGACCTGAACTTCACCCGCCGCGAAGTCTTTTCTGCGCTAACGTTTGCTACAACCAGTGCACTACTAACCAACGATTCGGCCGCGCAAACCGCGGCGAAGGATCAATCGCAGCTGGTCGCCCGCGACTCCGAAAAGCCCTTGACCTGTGGGCTTCTGCTCTTCCCGAATATGACCGCCTTGGACCTTGTTGCGCCCCAGCTGGTGATGTCGAAACTTCCGAATTCAGTCGTTCATCTGATCGCCGAGAGCCAAAGCCCGGTGATGTCGGACAGCGACCTGGCAATCGTCCCGACGATGACTTTTGAACAGTGTCCTGACGAACTGGATGTCTTCTTTGTTCCCGGCGGGCCGAAGGGTACATTGACCGCGCTCCAGAATGATCGGCTTCTCGATTTCGTGTCTCATCGCGGATCACGTGCGCGATACATCACCAGCGTTTGCACCGGCTCCGTCCTTCTCGGAGCTGCCGGTCTCCTCAAAGGTTACAAGGCGGCGTCATACTGGGGCACGCTCGACATGCTTCCAGTGTTCGGGGCGACGCCCGTTAGTGATCGCGTCGTCAAGGATCGAAACCGAATTACGGGCGGCGGGATTACCGCAGGACTCGACTTTGGGCTTGAACTCGCAGCAGAGCTACGTGGCGAGCAGCGCGCGCGCCTGCAGCAATTGATCATGGAATACGATCCCAAGCCTCCTTTTGACAGCGGCTCGCTAAACACGGCATCCGCCGAAACGGTCGCTCATGCGCGTGAGCTTCTTGGTCCTTCGCTGCTTGCTATTCGCGCGGAGGCGGAGCGGGCGGCGAGACGACGCGGATAAACGCTTGGCCAAAAAGCCACCAACGGCGACGGTCCCCCACCTCGGTCAAGCAGCGAGAGGTAGAGTGATATCTCGATAGGTATAGTAGAGTGATCTCGATAGGTATAGTAGAGTGATATCTCGATAGGTATAGTGTTTTGCAGTTTAGAGGAGATATCGCGATGCATACGCGGAAGGCAATAACGGAGGCGCTTCAAAAACTCGGAGTCCAAACCGGTGACCTCTTGATGGTGCATGCCTCACTTAAAGCGATTGGTCCGGTCGAAGGAGGAGCGGAGACGGTCGTTGCCGCGTTACGCTCCGCGGTTGGGCCGACTGGCACTGTGATGGGATACGCGTCGTGGGACCGATCACCCTACGAGGAGACTCTGAATGGCGCTCGGCTGGATGACGAAGCCCGCCGTACCTGGCTGCCGTTCGATCCCGCAACAGCCGGGACTTACCGTGGGTTCGGCCTGCTGAATCAATTTCTGGTTCAAGCCCCCGGCGCGCGGCGCAGCGCGCACCCCGATGCATCGATGGTCGCGGTTGGTCCGCTGGCTGAAACGCTGACGGAGCCTCACGAACTCGGTCACGCCTTGGGGGAAGGATCGCCCGTCGAGCGGTTCGTTCGCCTTGGCGGGAAGGCCCTGCTGTTGGGTGCGCCGCTAAACTCCGTTACCGCATTGCACTACGCCGAGGCGGTTGCCGATATCCCCAACAAACGGTGGGTGACGTATGAGATGCCGATGCTTGGAAGAGACGGTGAAGTCGCCTGGAAAACGGCATCGGATTACGATTCAAACGGCATTCTCGATTGCTTTGCTATCGAAGGAAAGCCGGATGCGGTTGAAACTATAGCAAATGCTTACGTGAAGCTCGGTCGCCATCGAGAAGGTGTCGTGGGCTTTGCTCAGTGCTACCTGTTCGACGCGCAGGACATCGTGACGTTCGGCGTCACCTATCTTGAGAAGCATTTCGGAACCACTCCGATCGTGCCTCCGCACGAGGCCGTCGAGCGCTCTTGCGAGCCTTCAGGTTAGAGGCCGTCGACAATGATAATCTGGATCAACGGACCTTTCGGCGCCGGAAAGACGACGCTCGCTAAGCGGCTGCGCGATCGGCGTTCCAAATCGCTGATCTTTGACCCCGAGGAAATCGGGTTCGTGGTGAAAGAAACGGTCCCCATGCCAGCGAGCGGAGACTATCAGGATCTCCCCTTGTGGAGGGGACTTACGATCGCGGCGGTCAGGGAGATTCGAAGGAATTACTCGCAGGACATCATCATCCCAATGACGCTCGTGCACCCGGACTATCTGACTGAGATACTCGACGGGGTAAGGCGGATCGACGATCAGCTGCTGCACATCTTTCTGACGCTCAACGAGGACCTATTGCGTCACCGGATCGCGAACCAGACCATGCATCCTGACCCGAATCGAAATGCGGAGATTCGAGAGTGGCGATTAGCGAATGTCGCCCGATGCTTGGCCGCAAGGGAACGGCTTCCATGCACAACCCGTGTTCTCGATAGTGGTGCACACACCAGCGATGAACTCGCAGCGATGGTGCTCGACGGAATCGATGGGCGCACCTGATCGCCTTCGACGCCTGCGCAAAGCGTAGCGCGAGGGTGGCGGGCTCACGACCAAACGCCCAGAGGTCGATCATCGCAGGGATGTTTGGCTTTGTGGTGCGGACGACGGGACTCGAACCGGCACTGTTGCAAATAGTCGGTGGTGATAAACTTATCATCCCCTTTTGCTGATGGAGCTGCACATGAACCCATTCAAAGGCCGGCATTTTCAGCGTGACATCATTCTGTGGGCCGTACGCTGGTAC